>CAZNER010000050.1:0-14073 GCA_964572065.1 uncultured Candidatus Saccharibacteria bacterium | reverse complement strand
GATTCAGAATACCAAGATAAAAATTAATAATAAAAAATTTATGGATTTAATGAAAAAACAAACATTTGAGAGAGAAAGTGATATATTAGAATTAGATTTAGAACCATATCAATATTTATATTTAAAAAGAATAAATTAAATGAAAGAATTAGTAAAAAATAAAAGAGTTATCTATCCAGTAGTTATATTGTTTATTGTTACAATTATTATAGTTTTGAGATTATCTATAAATAAGGCTGAAGAAGATTTATGGAATTATTTAAACGATACTACATGGATTGATGATAGCACTTTTGCAGGGGATACTTACGTGTTTTACGAAGATAATGAAGGCTTAAGAAGATGTATACATCAAGTACATGGAAGTGGTGTAGATATTATTGAAAGAGAGTATGTAGAGATAGAAGTCATTAATCCTGATAAACTTAAAATTAATGATGAATTATATGAACATAAAAATGACGAATTTAAATCTGGCGATAATGTTATTAGGAAATTTTCAGATGAGCCTATTGTTTATAATAGAATTGGTAGATTAGATATGAGTATAGTTAAAAGCTCGGAATTTGAAGTGGATAATATTGATAAATCGTATGATTAAATTTGTATTATTATTTATTAACTATATTCTTCTTAATACTTATAGCATAACCTTCAATTAGTGCCTTTGTAATTTTCTCCATAGCTTTTGTTATATCTCTTTGATACTGGCTCTGGGATATACCCATTTTTTTTGCTGATTTAACCTGGTCGAGGTTTTCAATATATCTTAATCTGAGAGTTTCCAGTTCTTCGTCTGTAATTGTTACTTCATCAAGCTGCTGCAAAGGTATACCTCTAGGTTTGAAGTAAGTATCATTAAAATTATATTGTACTCTCCTTCTGCATCTTCTTCTCACAGTCTATAGTTCTAAAATTTATTTAATTGTTTATTTGCAAAAAGCACCTCTCATCGGAGTTTCGCATTTTGGACATTTTTTTTCTGTACAAGGAACTCCTCTAACATGAGGTTCTTTATAACCGCATTTTGGACATTCACATTCGGTTGTTCCACCTGCTCCTCTTCTTCCTTGTCCCATACCTCCACCTCTACCAAATCCTCTTCCTGTTCTTGGTCCTTGTCCTAGTGGTCCTGTTCCGTCTCTTGCTGGCATATTGTTTTATTTAACAATTTATATCTTGGGTATTTACCCAATAATTTATATCATAATTGGGGGAAGATAGTCAAATGTGAATTAGTAATTTCTTAATAATATTTAATTCAATTTACTCTAAGTAAGAAATCTTTAACGCCCGTAATATCCTAGTCATTCTTAAATTAATAACTTTTATCATATTGATTAATTCTAAGGTGGAAAATTTAAACAAATGTGCTAAAGATTTCAGTAATAAATCAGCAGATTGGTCGATACCATCTCTTAGAATATAAAAATGTTCTTGGGGTCCATCCTCTTCTTGTTCATTATCAATATACAATCTTAGGTTATCATCAACTATAGCTAGTGTTTCATTAGCGTACACTCTTCCAGAAAGTGGCAGACTTAACTTTCTAGCTCCTAAAATTAAAATGTTGGGGTAAGGTCTTCTCAAAGCGATAATAAGTATTCCATCTGGTTCTGATGTATGCGTATTTTTCCCTAATGCTACTTCTGAAAACCGAAATTTTGTTTCGAGATTTGTAATTTGATTTGGAGTTAAGCCGGTTATCCATCCATTAGATTTTAAAACTGCGGCTAATCTCGAAGGGTTAATTATAGATAAGGACATCAAAACTCCTTTATACCTTGGATTATTTGGTTTAACTTTCCATAAGCGTGCTATCAGAATACCTAAATAACAGAATAAAGTAAAACTTAATTGTGAAGGATAATCAGGATGTATTTTCGTTCGATACTCTCTGGAACGTTCAGCTAAACTAATTATTGATTGTGCAGCAGGTTCTGTTTCCACAAATAATGTTGTATAAAATATAGAATATTATATCCCGAGTATCTTATAGTATCAAATTTGTTAATTAATTAAAGGTTTTATAGAAAAAGTATATTGGAATAATTTCTTGACAAGAGTATACTGATAATTGTAAAATTCCACACACAAATATTTAATAAGAACATAAAGAAGATATATGAAGAGTTTTACAACATCATTGATGACTTTTTTAGTTATTGCTTTCTTTGTTACTATCATTCTCCTTATGGTTCAAGCTGAGCAAGGTGCTGGAGGTGTAGTAGCCGCACCATAAACCTTTTATTAAATTCCTTTTTAAAAATCATTTAAACCAAATAAAAAGATTTTAACTTAAATTCTAATCTACTACATAGTATAATTAGCCACTATGAAACTCGATTCTAATAATTATAAATTTATAAAAACTTCTAATAAAGATTTTGCTAAGGAAATTGTTTTAGATCGTCCTGATGTTCATAATGCTTTAAATGAGCGATTGTTAGAAGAATTATTAAATGAAATTAATAGAATTGAAAAGGATAAAAAAGTACGTTTCGCAGTCATTAAAGGATCGGGTAAAAAATCCTTCTCAGCTGGAGCTGATTTAAAAGAAGGGCATGTATTAGATAAAGAGAAATCAAAAGATTATCTTTATAAATTTAATAAAATTAATAATAAAATTGAGGATTCTAGATTGATATATTTTGCTGCAATTGATGGTTATGCTCTTGGAGGTGGTCTTGAGTTGGCTCTTGCATGTGATATAAGAATTGCTACATCAAAATCAGTTTTTGGTCTACCTGAGGTTAAACTGGGAGTTATTCCTGGAGGCGGCGGTATTTCCCGTTTGATAAAAGTATGTGGATTTTCTAATGCTAAGGAGCTTGTATTACTTGGAGAAAAGATTGATTCGGAAACTGCTAAATATATCGATCTAATTAACGAAGTTGTCGAGAATAGCGCGGCATTAGAAAATAAGGTTAAGGAATATATATCTTTGATGAGAGAGACAAATCCTAATGCTTTATCACAAGCAAAATTTTGTTTGAATAATGATTTTAAGAGAGAAAGAAAAAGAAAGTTAGAGTTTGAAAGAAAAATCTATAAAAAGCTTCTAAAGAATAAATAAGATTATTCCAGTTTTTTAATATTATTTTAATATCCTATTTTGTATTGGATGAATATATATAAATTGTTGATAGAAGATGGAAAGATGATATAATGCCGATATTAATTAAGAACTTATAGTGATAATTTAATGAGTGAGTTACTAACAATTGAGACGGATTCAAGGGAGAATTATAGAGTTATTCAAGTTAGTTCTGCTGGATCTATAAGGATACAAAGAGAAGCAATACGGGAAGAATTCGAAAATGCTAGAGAATCTGTCAGAGAAACAGCTATGCCGATGTTGCGTTCGGTTGATGTTGATTTAAGGGAAGCCTGCAAAAGAAGGGATAAAGAGGCAGTACTAAGTCTGTTAAATCAAGTCGCAGCTGGTATTGATAATGTTTCTTATATTGAGATAAAAGAAGGAGTTATAAGAGGGAGAGCAATAGAATATAGTTTTATTCCAATTGGCGAATATGTTGAAAGTAGTATGGTAGGGATTGAATTTGGAGGTGTTTGTGTGGGAGATTTCTTTAGTCGAGAGTTAACTATTGACGATATACTTTCCTATCTTTCAGAAAGAGGCGGGAGGAGGGGTACATATACAGAAATATTAGGCGGAATAGTGCCTGCATTGCTTGCATTACCTTTAGAAAAAGTTGATATAACTGATAGTTGTCTTAATGAATCAGTGCAAATTTTGTATAAAAATATATGGGTTTTTAAAAATTGGGTTATAGAAAATTTGGATAACCTAAAAACATTAGCTGATTGTTTATCTACATTTGAGGGAGAGGAAATTAAGTCAATAGCGTTGTTTTTTGGGGAATATGCAGATTTGACAGAAGAAACGATTTTGGTATTAAGAGATGAATTATTAAAAAAAAGAGATGCAGTAGCAGACAAGATAGAGAAATATAAATTAGATACACTGAGAGTAGCAGTTCAAAATACATTTATGCGGTCGATTGGATATGTTCCTTTTCGGGGAGCTATAACCTGTAGTTCATTAACTGAGGCTATTGGTGCTCCTGATGTAATGTCTGAAGCTTTTATGATGGTTGATGGAGTTTTTGGTGAAGTTTATCAAGAGGTTTTAGAAATTTTGGGACAACATAGAGAGCTTCGTATAGATGCTAGTGAATCTTTATATATGAGAAGACTGGGAATTGAGTCAATAACTTTTACTAGAGAAAGTGAAGGATTAATTAGTGTAATATTAAACAGCACTGATTGGTACAGAGCAGATTTATTCTTGCAGAAACCGGATGAACGGCCGGATGGATGGGAATCACTTTTATGTATTGAAGAAGGAATACCTCCTCATAGAGTTTATGAAATAGTGGCTTATATAGAAGCTATATTAGTAGATTTAGTCCGTTTGAGAGGAATTGTTGAAGGGAATATGGTAAAAGCCGATAAAGCTTTAGGTAAGATACTTTATCCTAGCAAGAGGAAAAAAGGTGAAACTTATATAGATTCTTTAGTTATATCAAGGAGGCTTATGGAACAACTCGGCTTTTCTTGTCCTTTAAGTGTATGTCATAGTTCTGGACCATTGGATGAACATAGAGGAGGTAACAGTTATTCTAGATTCAGAGCATATGGGGCATTTACAGATACAAGATATCTTGTAGAGGGGAATCATTTCGATTATGTTGATCCAGATACAGGCGAAGTATTTGCAGGAGCTAGAACATTATTCTATTTCCCATTAAGATATGAAGATGTACACGAAGTAAATAAAGAAGGTTTTGATAGGATTGAATTCTTAGTTAGGGATATTAATTCACAGTGGCATTTTTTATTTGAAGAATTAAATCAATTTTGTTCATTAGGTTCTATGGAATATGTATTGCTTCGAAGGTTATAAGAGTTAATTTTGATGTTTCATTTAATTGATTCAAGTGCTTTTAGATTTAAATCGATCATTTCTTTTTTAAATCCTGATTTTTTTAATATCTCTTTTATACTTTTTATATAAAATAAATCTAATTCTTTTAATATAACTCCTGCCATAACCATATTCGCTACTTTCTTATTTCCTAGTCTTTCTGCAGTTTTAGTGGCTTCCACTTTTATAACAGATTTATTTGATGTTTTAACTAATGAAGAATCAATTATTATTAATCCATTTTTTAAAACCTGTTTTTTAAACTTATCATAAGAGGGCTGGTTAAAAGCTATTAAAATATCTACATCATTTATTACTGGAGAAGGTATTGGCTTGGATGAGATAACGACACTGCAGTTTGCTGTACCGCCTCTCATTTCAGGACCGTATGAAGGAAGCCATGTTATATATAGTTCCTTAATGTTTGCAAGTTCAGCTATAAATTTTCCTAAAAATAATACTCCTTGCCCTCCAAAGCCTGATATTTTAATTTTTTTATTGATGTTTTTCATAATATTTCTTATTTTGATACTTTTGGTTCTTTGAGTACGCCTAATGGATATACCGGCAGAACTTCTTTCTTAATAAAATCAAAACTTTCTAAAGGTGTAAGTTTCCAGTTGGTTGGACAGTTGGATATTACTTCAACTATTGAAAAACAGGTATTATTTATTTGATATTGGAAGGCTTTTTTAATTGCAGTTTTTGTTTTTATTATATTAGCAGGATCGATAATTGTCGTTCTCTCAATGTAAGCCTCTGTATCAAGCTGTGCTAACATTTCGAGAATCCTTATTGGTTTTCCCTCAGATTTTCCTCTACCATAAGGGCTTGTTGTCGTTTTTTGTCCTGTAAGTGTTGTAGGTGCCATCTGACCGCCGGTCATGCCGTATACTCCATTATTTATAAATATTACGGTTAGTTTCTCTCCCCTGTTTGCCGTGTGAATTATTTCGCTTGTGCCGATACCTGCTAAATCGCCGTCTCCTTGATAAGTAAATACAATTTTATCCGGCATATATCTTTTTATTCCGGTTGCAGCAGCTGGACCTCTTCCGTGTGGCGGTTCGATAAAATCTACATCAAGATAATTATATATAAATACAGCACATCCGATTGGAGCTACTCCGATTGTTTTATCTTGAATACCTAGTTCGTCTATCACTTCAGCTACTAGTTTGTGTACTAAGCTGTGTCCGCATCCGGGGCAGTAATGATTTATTATATTTTTTAAAGTTTTTGGTCTTTTATACATTTTCTTATATATTTTTTATAACAATATTTACATATTATTTACTTTATTACTTTGATTAAAAAATTTTATTACTTCTTCTTCACTTGGGATCATTCCGCCTAGTTTACCAAAGAATCGGACTGGAATTTTGCCATTGACAGCTAATTTTACATCCTCAACCATTTGTCCGCTCGATAATTCAAAAACCCAAATTTCTTTTAATTGATTTAGTCTGTTCTTAATTATTTCTGTTGGAAAAGGCCAAAGAGTAATTGGTCTGATTAATCCCACTTTATGATTTTTCAATTTCTCTATAATCCCCTTCCCTATTCTGGAACAAATTCCAAAAGCAACTATACATATCTCTGCATTATCCATGTTATACTCTTCAAATCTTACTTCCTGCTTTTGTATTTTTTTATACTTTTTAATTATTTCTTTATTTAATTTTTCTAAGTCAGAAGGATCAAGATACAAAGATCTAATTATATTTTGTTTTCTTCCTTTCTTGCCATTTACTGTCCATGACAAATTGCCCTTTTTAGCTTTTTTCTGTCTTTGATTTATTTTGACGTTTTCCATCATCTGTCCCATAATACCATCTGCAACGACCATTACCGGATTTCTCCACTTAAAGGCAAGTTCGAATGCGTTTTTCATGATATTATACATTTCGGAGACAGAATTTGGCGCTAAAACTATATTATGATAATCACCGTGACCTCCTCCTTTAGTTGCTTGGAAATAATCTCCTTGGCTTGGGGCAATGTTTCCTAAACCTGGTCCTCCCCTCATAATGTTTACTATTACGGCAGGAAGCTGGCATCCCGCTAAATATGAAATTCCTTCTTGTTTCAAACTGATTCCGGGACTTGATGAGCTTGTCATTACCCGAGCACCGCATGAAGCTGCTCCAAGAACCATATTTATTGCAGCGATTTCACTTTCTGCCTGCACAAAGATTCTTTTTGATTTAGGCATTTCTCTAGCAATGTATTCAATTAACTCGCTTTGAGGTGTAATCGGATAGCCGAAGTAAGCTTCAAGACCAGCATCGATAGCTCCTTTTGCTATTGCTTCATTTCCTTTTAGCAATATTTTTTTCTTTTTCATTTTTTAACTTCAATAATTTCAATTGCACCTTCTGGACACATGCGTGCACATATACCGCATCCTGTACATTTTTCTTTATTAATGCATTCTACAGGATGATATCCTTTTTTATTGAATTTTTTACTAATTTTTAACAGTTTCAAAGGGCAGAAAGCGGTGCATAATTTGCATTCTTTGCATAACTGCTTATTTATTTTTATCTTATATTTTTTTCTTTTCATTTTAATAAGGATCCAAGAATTTTTATTCCCTCTTCTATTTTATCTTTAGACACATTTGAAAAGTTCAGTCTTAATGTGTTTTTTGTATCTTTATTTGCATAAAAATAAACACCTGGTACAAAAGCTACTTTATTCTCGATTGATCTTTTGTAGAGTTTAGAAGTATCTGTATCTTTGTCAAGTTCTATCCAGCAAAACATTCCGCCTTCCGGTTCTGTCCAGTGAGCTGTTTTAGGAAAGTATTTCTTCAAACTTCTTAACATTGTTAAATATCTTGGTCTGTAAAGTTCTATTATTTTCTTAATTTGCTTATCAATATAATTTCCTTGTATGTATTCATTAACAAGAAGCTGCCCAAAAACATTTGTATGCAGATCTGCTGATTCTTTTGCATCAGTTAGTAAATCAATGATTTCTTTTGAAGCTACTGCAAAGGCTATCCTGAAACCTGGCGCTAATATTTTTGAAAAGGTTGATAAATAAATTATTTTATCATTGTTATCAAATGTTTTTATTGGAGGTACAGGTTTCCCTTTGTATCTAAGATAACTGTAAGGATCATCTTCAATTATTAGAAAGTCATATCTTGAAGCAAGTTCTGCAAGCCTTTTTCTTTTTGATAATTTAATTACTCTTCCTGTTGGGTTTTGAAAAGTTGATACTATATAGAGAAATTTAATATTTTTCTTTTTCTTTATTTTATCTTCTAATTCGTTTATATCTATTCCATCTTCTTTACTTTTTACAGTGATATAATTAGGCTGATAAGGATCAAATCCCCACAGAGCACCAAGGTACGAAGGATCTTCAGCTATAATATTATCATTCGGGTCTAAAAATATTTTTCCTATGAGATCGAATGCTTGGGTAGATCCAGTTGTTATTAAAATATTTTCTTTTTCAACATTCATTTGATACTTTTTATTCATCCATTCAGATAGTGTACCTCTTAATTCGTCAGTTCCGCAGGTTTTATTGTATTGAAGTGATTTTGTTTTATATTTATCAAAAACTTCATTAGATAAATTTTTAATAAGTTCAAGTGGGAAGCTCTCAGGTGCCGGTACTCCGCCTGCTAGAGAAATCATGCCGGGTGAAGCTATTGCTGATAAAATTTGTTTTAAAGCTTCAGTTTTATAAAGTTTAGCTTTTTTTGATAATTTTTGTTTCATTTTTAATTTATTTAATAATTTAATTAATTTTAATTCTATATTGTTTAAGTAATTCATCTAAAGAAGTTTTTTCTTTTCTTGCTTTATCAATGAAAAATTTTAGATATCTGTCAAAGAATATATTGTTTCCTTTAATTGATATAGAAATACCAAGTACAATATCGCATTTCTTCATGTATGTTTTACGAATAGCTTCTCCGATATCATACATTACTCTGTTATCAATATTTAGATCTGAAGCGGTTTTACAAGCTGATGAAACAGCAAATCCTAAATCCAATATTTTAAATATACAGTTTACATCTTTCCCATTTTTTAACATTTGAGTGAATTCGCTGCAGTCTTTACACCCGCATTTTCCACAGTTCATCATTAATGGGCTTTTTGTTTTTATCCCAATTGCAAATACCCCTAAAGCTTTTTTCAATGTTTCTATATCCGAGTCGATAAAATATTCTTTTTTCTTAGTTGTTTCTTTGATGAATTTATCTGAGGACATGTAATTGATTGCCTTTTTTAAATCTACTCCATCTAAATAAATGATTTCAAGATCATCTTTTCCTTTTGACTTAGGTGCAGTTTTTGCACTTGCAGCCATAAGCGCTATAGCTGATTTAACTGCATTATTTTTTAGTTCATTAAATGTTTTTATCATAATTTGTTAAATAATTAATATTTTAAAATTTAAATCCGCCATCTATATTTAAAATACACCCTGTTATATATTTAGCCTTTTTAGATGCTAAATATACAATTGCTGAAGCTATATCTTCAGGTTTACCAAGATAACCTAAAGGTATTTGTTTTTTAAGCTTTTCAATCTCATCCTTATTAAGAGAACCTGTTAATGGTGTATCGATTATTCCCGGAGCAATTGCATTTACGGTTATTCCCTTTTTAGCAACTTCGAGGGCTAAAGATTTAGTTAATCCTATTACTCCAGCTTTTGAAGCTGAATAGCTTGAGAGACCAAAACTTCCGTAAATTCCTGCAATTGAACTCATATTTATTATTCTTCCATTGTCCCGGATTAATTCTAATAGTTCCTTTGTAACATTAAATGTTCCTTTTAAATTTATACCAATAACTTTATCAAATTTTTCATATTTCATATTTTGTAGTTTTGATGTATGTATGATTCCGGCATTATTAACAAGAAGATAAATTTCTTTATATTTTTCTTTTATATACCTTTTCATTTCTCGAACTTTTTTTCTATTAGCTACATCTGCTTTGATAAAGTCTATATTATTCTTATATTCTTTTTTTAGATCATCAGCTTCTTCCTGATTTATATAATTAACAATAACAAAGTATTTATTTTTTAGAAGTGCTTCGGTTGTAGCTTTGCCAATACCACTTGTGCCTCCTGTAACAACTGCAATTCTTTTTCCCATATTTTTATTAATTAAAATTTAAATATTTAAGTTCATCTTGAATTATTTCAGTTTCTTCTCCATAAAAGGTTTTTTCATATATATGTTTGTTTTCTAAAAATTCTTTAAATAATTTTAGATTATTTGTAGCAAATAAAAGACTTGATTTTTTTAAAGTACTATTTATTGTAAGGAAATTTGCATCAATAAGATAGATAGTATTATTTTCCTGTTTTATTACTTTTAAGTTGTCAATTGTTACTATTTTTAAAGTTAGTTTGCCTTCAATTTTATTTTTAAAATTACTTAATTGGGGATATTTTAATTTGATTAGATCTATATATTCATTTTTAATAATATTATTGTCAATATTATGTTTATCTAAATATTCAAAAACTGAGTTTGTGATGTATTTCGATGGCATCTGTCCGGCTTCAAATTTATCTTTTGGTTTGCAGTTAACTAAATTAATATCTATTTGAATATTCTTTAATTTTTTTTCAAGATAATGTAATACATTAAATACAGCTGATTTTTTAATATATTTCATTTTCGAACATATTATATAGTTATCCTTTGATAATTTTCTTTGTCGCAAAATAGTATTGATTTTGTGTTCTTTATAGGTTTTCTTTATTGAAGTATGTCCGAATTCATTTTTTAAAAGTAGTATATAGTAAGGGACTCTCATATGTTCTCTTGAAGGAATATTTACTGTTGTAATTCCAATTACTTTGAATATTTTTGGAAAAATTAATTCAAGTTTCGAGTTGCTCTTGCAGTATAGACAACTTTTAATGTCTCTCCAGTATATTCGTTTACAATTTTTACATTTTTTATACATAATTTTATAATTCTAAAATTGTCATTGAAATTGATTTAAATATAGAGCCGAAATTAAATGCCAGTCCTCTTTTAACTTTATTGACTTGGTTTTTACCAGCTTTACCAAGAAGTTGCCTTCTAATATCATGAATCTGTCGTAGTCCACTTGCTCCTAGTGGATGCCCGCATGCCTTTAATCCCCCAGTAGTATTAATTGGAAATTTGCTGTCCTTTCTTGTTTCGCCATCACGGATAGCAAATTTACTTTTTCCTTTTTCAAATAATCCTATATATTCAGGTACAATTATTTCCATTATTGAAAATCCGTCGTGTATTTCGAATATATCAATATCGTCTATTTTACATTCTGCGGATTTTAAAGTTTTATCTGAAACTTCAGTTATTTGTTTGAAATCTATAGGGTCTTTTGAGCCGAATGTTGCTAAATCAAAATTCGCTGTACATGAAGCTTTTATTTTAATATCTTTTTTATTAACTTTCTTTTTAGAAATAATAACTGCTACTGCTCCATCTGAATTAGCGCTGCAGTCGAAAAGCCGCAAAGGTGAACATAAAATAGGAGAATTATTTATCATCTCTAAATTGACTTCTTTACCATAAAAATGTGCATAAGGATTAACTTTCCCATTTTCATGATTTTTTAGTGAAATAAGCGATAAATCATCAAGAGATATATTGTAGCGTTTCATATATTGATCAGCAACAAGAGCGCCGGCTGCGGGGAATATCAGTCCTTCTCTTTGTTCAAGCTGCCTGTCTGAGTCGGTGCCTACAAAATAAAGCATATCACTTGTTGAATAGTCGGACATCTTCTCAGCTCCAATTATCATTATTTTATCGTAGATATTTAGTAGCTTTACTGCTTTTGTAAATGCAGTTCCGCCTGCTCCACATGCTGCTTCGCAATTAAAAACAGGTTTGCCTCCAACTCCTGTAAGAGATGGGAGAACTGCTGCTAAGTTGCATTGCTTTTCTGTGAATTCAGCAAGATTGTTTGATAGAACGAAGACATCAATATCTTGAATTTCCACATTAGCATCTTCCAGTGAGCCTTTAATTGCCTCGAACATTAGTTCGTCCAGACTTTCTACTCTTATACCAAATTTTGTTTGATAACTGCCGTTTACAAACATTTTTTAAAATATTTTAATATATCATCTAAGTTAGAATTATTATTAAAAACAGCATCAACATATTTTAAAAGTTCTTTTTTATCTTTTTTGGGAATCAACCCTCCACATATTAGTTTAATCTTATCTATACCTTCTTTATTTAAAGCTTTTCTAAGCAGAGGAAGGAAATGCAGATGTCCTCCTGTCATTATACTTACTCCTATTGCATCGGGTTTGAACTCTTTGGTAATTTTTAAAATATCGTTAATATCTTTTCTTATTCCAGTATATCTAACATCAAAACCGTTATCTTTTAAGTATTTTGTAATTACTTGAGCTCCGACATCATGTCCATCAAGTCCAATTTTTGCTATTAAAATTTTTTTCATTTAATTTTTATTGAATAATTATCTTTATATATACCAAATACCCTTTTTAGTTCAGAAGTAATTTCACCTATTGTACAGTAAGTTTTTACGCAGTCTATTATTGGTTCTAATAGATTTGAATTTTGGTTTTTTGCCTGCATATATAACTTTTTCAGAGTTTTCTTTACTTGCTCATTATCTCTTTTATTTTTTAATTGCTTCAATTTTTTGATTTGTTTTTTCCTGCTGTTATGTTGTTCGATTTTATAATTACTCTTTTTAGATCTATTATTAACAAATTTGTTTTTCCCAACTACTATTTCTTTTTTTCTATTCATGTTTTTATAATATTCATAAGCTGTTTTTTCAATTTCTCGTTTAATATATCCATTTCTTATTGATTTAATAACTCCTCCTCTTTTTTCTAAATTTTCTAATTCTTTATAAGTGTTTTTTACTAGTGATTTTGTTAAGGTTTCTATTAGATAGGATCCTCCTAAAGGATCAACGTTATGAGTAGCATCTGTCTCGTGAGCTATTATCTGTTGGGTTTTCAGGGCAATATCAACTGCCTCTTTAGTTGGAATACTGAGAGCCTCGTCATATGAATTTGTATGTAAACTCTGGGTTCCACCAAGTACTGCAGCTAGAGCCTCTATTGTCGTTCTTGTAATATTATTAAGAGGTTGTTGAGTAATTAATGAAGAACCTGCTGTTTGAGTATGGAATCTGAGTTTCATTGATTTTGGATTTTTTGCTTTAAATCTATCCTTCATTATTTCAGCCCAGATTTTTCTTGCAGCCCGGAATTTAGCAACTTCTTCTAAAAATCTCATATTGACTGAGAAGAAAAACGAGATTCTTGGTGCAAATTTGTCAATTTTCAGTCCTCTATTGAGTGCTGATTGTACATAAGTTATTCCATTTGCAATAGTATATGCAAGTTCCTGCAAGGCATTAGCTCTTGCTTCTCTTATATGGTATCCGGAAATGCTTATAGAATTAAATTTAGGTAGATTATTTGAACAGTATTCAATTATATCAGTTGAAAGTCTTAGGGATTCTTTAACTGGGAAAATATAAGTACCCCTAGAAATATATTCCTTTAAAATGTCGTTTTGGACAGTACCGGATAATTTTTCTAATGGTATATTTTGTTTTTCAGCCAAAGCTATATACATAGCAAGTAGAATTATTGCAGTAGAGTTAATTGTCATAGATGTTGAGATATTTCCCAGATTAATATCTTCGAATATTTCCTCAAAGTCCTGTAAGCTGTCAACAGCAACTCCAACTTTACCGACTTCGCCTTTAGCTTGCGGATCATCACTGTCAAGTCCTATTTGAGTAGGAAGATCGAAGGCGACTGAAAGACCATTTTGTCCATTTTTTAAAAGATATTTGAATCTTTTATTTGTTTCTTGACTTGTTCCAAAACCCGCATACTGCCGCATAGTCCAGAATCTTGCTCTATACATAGTGGGCTGAACTCCTCTGGTATATGGGAATTTTCCTGGAAAGCCGGATTCATTTAGATAATCGAATTCTTCAGGTAAGTTGACTACTTTTTGTTTTTTACCCCACGAAGTTTCAAATTCTTTTCTTTCGGGCATTTTTTTTAATGCTTTTGCAAGAATTATTTTTTCCCATTTTTTATATACTTTTTGTATTTTCATTTTT
>CAZNER010000049.1:0-14434 GCA_964572065.1 uncultured Candidatus Saccharibacteria bacterium | reverse complement strand
GTATTGATTGCCCTCATAGACAAGGGTCTTGGTGTCATCGTTTAATGAATGATATGCGGAAGATCAAATACTGTAAGCTATGGAAAATAAAATGTAGTGAACTTAGGCTCACACCAAAAGTGGGGGGGTCCTAATCATGGAAGATGAGGTTATAATTGACGATTCGAATATATTAGATCTCAAGGAACAAGATCTTGAGGGCCTTGAATCACTTCTTGAATGTGAAGAGTTCAACATTGATACTACCCCTGAACCCTTAGATATTTCCTCATGCGAGAAAGAGGGTAGTAAGCATTTCAGGAGTTGTAAGCCTAGCCCAAGACTTTTGGGTGCTGAAGTGGAAGACGTTCCCGACTCGAAACGTGAGGAGATATCATACAAGATCTGCAGGTGTGGGAATATCATCTATAAAAACCACAAGTCTCAATATCGTTGCGGGGCCTGTGGTTGTATTTTATATTAATTAATTAGAGGTAAAAATATCATGTTAAAATGTAGAAATTGCAAAGAACTTGTAAAGGACGATTCAAAATCGTTCTTAAATGAATTAGGGCTATTCTGTTCAAAAAATTGTTATTTAGAATTTAAGAATAAATATACGAGAAATCCAGTAAAATATGGATTCTCAACACTATTTTAGGAGGGATAATCAATGCCGTATTTAAAAACTATGAAGATTATATGCCCAGAGGACGAGAATATAGATTGTCCCGAATGTCCTAACCATTTTATCTGCTGGGAATATGATACTGATGAAATCGAACAATTATTAGTAGAAAAGTTTGAAAAACTAACTATGGAGGAGCTAAATCATGAACACTAGTTTCTATGTGATTATAAATAAATATGGATTTGTAAAAGCCACGAAAACCCAAGGGGTAGTAAAGCCAGGGGAATTTCAAATTGAGGTAAATATTGATGTTCCCCAGAAGGCGTTTGAACAACCCCAATTCATAGCAAATTTAGAGATTAGTGAGGACCAACTCCCAGACATAATACAAGAACTCGATATTGAATTATTAAAATTAAAAGAAGGGGAGAGTGAATAAAATGGGAGATAAGTTAAGTTCAAGTTCAAGATTAACAATCAGATGTTCCAAGTGTGGGAGACTCACCAGAGTTAAACGTTTATATTCCAATGTATTCGGGTACCGTGGTCCCAATGGAGAGCGTTGGAACGCAACTTTCTGTTATGAATGTGAAGCGAAATTACAATTAATATTCAATCTACAAGAAACTTGCTCTGGCATTATTAATCGATTGAGATATCGTTGGAACGAGAATAAACACGCAAGAGAAAAAGAGGAGGCGTTAGTCCAATAATGGTCCTAGTCCAAAAGCAGACTAATTTCAGAAAGAATATCATCGATGATTATCTTTGGCTCCTGAATACAATTCAAGGGGAGACTTTAGAGAAGATTGCTAAATATCTTAGAAGATATGATATTCACTATGGCGTAATCACCGAATTCCTAAAAAAACCCACTTCATATCCCGGCAATAAATATTTTGGTCTGCAAAAAATCATTGAAAAAACTCTCCAGGAAGTAATTTCCGATCATTATTTTGAGATCCAGAAGGAAAAGCTCCCTGTGAAATTAGTCTATGAAATTATTTTTAATAAATTATGTCCAGAGGTACTGAATTAAAATGGCCATTGAAGAATCATGCTATAAACTATATCAATGGAGGGCTTTAAGTCCTCACGTGCTTGTCGTAGCCTCAATTGATATTCGAACTAATAAATGGTGTGCCTATATTGGTGCTGTCCCTGGTAAAAATCACGATAAAGAATTTAAAATGGTTGCTGAGAATGGGAATAAACTCATATTTTCCGTTGCGGCAATCTATTTTCCTAATTTAAATAAGAAGTATATTTGGAGGGACTAACTCATGAATATTGACTTAAACAAACCAACGGATGTTATCCTCGAAGAGTTTAGTTTAGAATTACTAAAACAAGCTCCCGATCTCCCTAAAGAGAAAGCTCTTGAAATGGCAAAAAAAAGTATGCCGTGGTTATCATGTCCTGCCAGAAACAATGCAAGAATGACTCCCTTTGCTTGTATGATGTGTTCCTATGGTCACATGACTAGTTGTCACTTTCCCTATACTTGTGAGGAAGCAGATTGCGATCATTATCACCAAGCTATTGAAAATGAATATTATGGAGATGAGGATTTTTGACTGAAAGCAATCATTTTGAAGATAAATATCATCAAACAACTTTATGGGAATCTATCCGAAAATTAGACTTAAAGTATGATTTTCATCGTTTTGCTAATACATTCCCCATGATGAGTGAAGAGGAGTTAGATTCACTAACTATAAGCATGGAGAAGAATGGTTATCTTGAACAATATCCAATTCTTCTTTTTGAGGGGAAGATTTTGGATGGGAGAAATAGATACTATCTCGCCAATAAACTAAATATAAAACCAATTTTTAAGGAATTTGAGGGCTCCCGATTAGAAGCATTAGATTTTGTATGGTCTAGTAATCATAACCGTAGGCATTTAAGCTCTGCTCAGAAAGGGCTCGCTGCAGAATTATATCGAAAAGAAGTTGAGGAAGAAAATCGAAAAAAGCGAGAAGCAACACAACCAGAAAAAGGGATTAAGATTGGTTCTAAAGAACACTTAGACAAGATTAAGGTGGTGCCCTCAGAGGTCACCACCTTAGATTCCGAAAATATTAATGGGAAAACACGGGATATCGTTGCAAAACAGATGGGGATTTCACATAATACTGTTGACACAATGAAAAAAGCAATAGAATTAGAAGAAGAACATCCCGAGATCAAAGAAAAATTAGATCGGGTAAGAAAGGGAGACAAATCAGTTACAGTCAAAAGCATAAAAAAAGAGATCGGCAAAATAGAAACCAAAAAGAAACGAGAGGAAAAGCTAAAAGAATCACGAGAAAATCTACCAGAACATCAAAAGAAAGAATATATTCCAGAGATTTTCCAACAAGATGCATTAGACTTCTTGGACTCAATTGAGGATCGAAGTATTGACCTTCTTTTTACCGATCCTCCCTATATGACCGACATTTCAATAAATATTAGCTTATTTGTAAATCAATGGGTTCCAAGAGCATTGGAAAAAGTGAAGGATACAGGGCTGATATATATTTTTACTGGCCCTTACCCTCGTGAGATAAAAGCATATCTGGACCTTTTATTGGACCAAGAACGCTTTTATTTGAGTAATATCCTAATTTGGACCTATCGAAATACCATTGGGCCCTCTCCTGAGTATCAATATAAAAAAAATTGGCAAGCAATTTTCTATCTCCGGGGTAAAGATTCATCGCCATTAAATACGGATAAACTCACGGAGAAGTTTTCTGTGTTGGATTTTAATGCTCCAGATGGGAGACAAGCTAATAATTATTTCAAATGGCAAAAGCCTGATGATTTAGCAGAATTAATTATTCGATTAAGTTCACAAGAAAATGATCTACTCATAGATCCTTTTGCTGGATCGGGAACCTTTATTCTAAAGGCTACTGAAATGAAACGATATGCAAAAGGCTCAGAAATTAAATCTAATGTAATTGAAATCGCCAAAAAAAGAGGATGTATAATAAAAGATGAATTATAATGAACTGAAAGAAAGAATAGAGAAGGATAAATATTATAGTCGGCTCAATTTTGAGACTCTTTGCATCCCTAAAGTAAAGGAATTATTACAGCTCAAAAGAATCTATACTGTGGAAAATTATAGTGCCAATGAAACTATAAAACAGCTTCTTGATATTAAAACAGGAGCAGACTATATTGGAGAGACACAGAATGGTTTAAATACCGTTGGGATTGCAAATAGAATTCAATGGGCACATCCTCTAAAAGGAGCAAATAGTTGGGCTACTCCAAAGGAGGAATGGTGGCCAAACCAAATTAAAAAATTCCTAAAACAGAAAGGCTTTAAAACACACACAATACGGTTAGAGAGAGCTTCAGGATCTCCAACTGAATTTGAGAAAAGATTAACTGCAATTGAAAAGGAATATGATTTTCCTGTCTATACCATACAGAGTTACATATCTGCAAGAGAAGAGGGATCTTTGCTCTCTATTGCAATTGCAAAAACAAGAGATCTCATTTTGTTTATAAAAAATGGAAAACAAAAAAGAGATTTCGAGATTGGTAATGTAGAAGATAATGGAGCAGCATCCTTTTATTATGTATATTGGGAGCGCTTTATCACATCTCATACTCTACTCCTCTGGCCTTCAAATTTAATCAAAAAAACGCCTCAAAGGACCTTAAATGAATTCATAAAAGAAAAAACACATCAAGAGGTTTAATCAAAATGAAAGAAACAGAAGGTATTGAATTCTTTGGAAAGGGTTTTATCCCGAATCCAAGAAAGAGTTTTATGGAAGACGATGAATTGGTTAGAATATGGGAAACTAAGATATGGAAGGACGCCTGGAAAGAAACCCTAATAAAAATGAAAACCATGAGAATAAGAAGTGAGAAAGAAGGAAAACCTATTATGACAAAGCAGCAACAATGTGAGGAACTACGCTTAGTTAAGGAGAAAGTGGAAGATGCATGCGAACAGGTCTTATCGCTCCTAAAACCAGACTTCTATCTACAAAAAGAGATGATATATCTTATTACTTTTCTCAAGGTAAAGATATCATATTATTATTCTCTTTTATTAAAATCGGATATTAGTTCTAAGAAGGCCATTGGAATATCTAAGGGACTAATTGAAGATCAAGCTGCTCTCTATACCCTTTTTAAAATAATTAGTAAGATTCAGAAAAAAGAAATAGAGATTCTACAAAAACAAATAAAGAGGTTTGACTCGAAGTATGGTACACAAGCGTAGGGAAGCAAATTATAAGGGGTCCCTGGATTTTTGTCTTTTGGTAGTATTCCTAAACCTAAACACCCCTTCCCGTTATTTAACCATTACTCATACTTTCCCTTGCTTGGCCAACAACTTCACTCAAATAAAAAAACAATAATGAGGTAAAAATATGTCAAAACAAAAAGAAAACGAACAAATACAGGGGTTAGTCTTATTTACTAGCCCCCAAGACCCTAATGAAGACTATCCTTTTCCCTTACCAGAACGGGAGGATTTAGACGAGAAATTGCGAAGATATAAATTAATTATTTTTAAACTCAGGAGGAGTTAGAAAATGGAAAGATTACTAAAAGAAGTCCAATCGGAAGTGGAGGATTTTATTAAGGATATTTCTACTCGAAAGTTGGCGGTATTCAAAACAGAGAATAGTATGCGACAATTATCAAATTTTATTCTGAATGCTCTCAAACCTTTTGTAAAATGGGCGTCACTCCAAGAATATGAGGTACGATTTTCCTGTGAAGACCTTCCCATTAGTGGGGAATGTATAAACAGAGAGAGGATTAGTCAAGGATATGTCGATATTTTAGCAGAGCAGTTTGGGAATATGCCTATGTTTCGAGGTAAGATTATTAATGTGATAGTAAGACCATTGGAGGGATAAGAAGACAATGTGTATGAATAATCGATTTTACCCGAAAGAAAAACCTAATGTCATTACATTTACTTTCGATGACAATTTGGAGCTACTGGCGTCCTATGATCGATTAATGGATTGGCTTATTACGGAAGCATGTATCCAAGAGGACCCTACGATTATGAAACAGCTTCGTCGGGCTCAATTCCAACTACCCTTAAATCTGTGAGGTGAAATATTATAGAGACTAAAAAAATAGTAATTACGGGATTTTTTATTATTACTGCAAGTGTGCTGCTCTTCTGTTGTATTTATTTTTTTCTTTCATTATTGCATGAACTGGGGGAAGTAATTCCTGCTGCTACCGAATCTATTACCAAATATATCAATGACTTCATAGAAATTCTGAAAAACTTATTCGGAGGAGCAATCTAATGTCCAATACACTTCATGAATATCTGGGGGAGCCTTGCCCTAAATGCGGGAAATGTAGACTAAATCACCCTGCACTTTACATCTTTGAGTGTCCTCAATGCAAATTCAAATATAAATGCGATCCTTCTGAACGCCCTCCTATTAGAATATTACATGAATCTATAGTGGAGGGACCCAATCAATAATGTTTCTATTCGAAACAAGGTCAGGACTCAAGATAAGGGGGCCTTTTTTTTCCATAGTTTTAATCACATTTGAAAATAAACCCGCAAAGATAATATCTATTTTCGACAGCTCCCTTTCTTGCCTGAAACCGATAATTTAATTACAAATTAGAGAGAAAAAAAGAGAAGAATAATGACAAGTATAATTGAACAGATTGAGAGAGAATTACCCTCCTGGGATTATTTAACATCCCTCCAAAAAGAGTTAATTAAGATAATAGAGGAGCATGGACCAACCCAACGAAGGACCTTTGTTAAACTGCTCAATACTCCCCGAACCACGGTCTATGATAATCTTCTTAAACTTCAGAAATGGAAAATCATTGAGAGATTTTCGTTCAATAATGGATTGAGAGGGAGACCTGTAATTTATTGGAAACTAAAGAATAATAATCCAAGAGGTAAATAGATATGGGTCAAGAAAAAGAATTTACTGAGGAACAAAAGGAGGAGTTCATAAATGCCGAACTCTACTATGGTAAATGTGGGTGTGGTTGGTTTGTTACTGATTATCCCTTTGTGAGTTGTAGTGCTTGTGGATTTATCGGTTGTGGATCCGCAAAGGAATTGGAGAAGGCTACAAAAGGAGGGTATCGTATCGATTTGAGAATAGAACCCCCAAAAGGTGTTCCTACCTCTGAGATAAAAGATTGCACACTGCATAACGCTTATGACGAATTCGATGATGATTATATGGACTATTTGGGTTATTAAGGAGCGTGGGAAAAGAATATGTTAAATAAATTAATTGGCAGGGAAGTGAATTCCCTTTTCTGTCCTAAATGTATGCTCTTTAAAGTGCTGAATTTTGGGGAGGATACTCCTAATGAATGTCCTGTTTGCCATAATAATAGAGATGCTTGTAATATTAAAATAAAAAAATTTAGATGAGGATAAATGTGTGATGAAAATGTTATTATAATGGAAAATACTCGAAAGACCCCTCTTCTACTCAATACAACACATCAGTTAGTATTGGATGGTCTCTCAAAATGGGATAAGGTCTATACCTCTCGTTGTCCAAGATGTTATAATATCTTTGCCTCAAAAACAGATAGAAAGTATTGTTCTAAGAAATGCCAATATAATATAAAAAGAGGAACTGAAAGAAAATGAGCGATAAAAGTTGTACGAGTTGTATTCACGGGAGAGTGTGTTTATTACGTAGAGCTATGGCTAAGGCGAACCAAGAAGCAAATTATATTATTATAGTAAATAATTTGGCACAGCTATGTGAAGAATTCAAACATTTGGAGGATTTAGAAGAATGACTGAGACCAAGAAGAATGTTGATTTGGGAATTATAATCTCTGATACGAATGGATCATTAAAAGAATATAAGCCTTCCCAATTTGTTATTGATACGGCAAAACATTATGAATATCTAAGGTTAGTTGGGTATATATTTCCTGAATCTGAGAAACCCGCAAGACATGCGACATGTAGGGATTGTAAATATTACGGACAATTTCTAAATCCATGTAATCAATGCGAGCATAATGAACTATTTGAATCTAACGAGAAACCCGAAGAGCATAATTGTGATGGGTATTGGAATAATGATTATCGGTGTTCTATTTGTGGAAGACATATATCAGATTCGAAAACCGAAAAGCTTCATATACCGACAGAAAAGGAAGCGAAACTATTTAGAGAGAACTTTATCGAGAAACCCGACGAGCCTAAGAAAAAGGCATTATATAAATGTGGATTATGTAAAAAGGAGTGGGATATGATTGAGTATGTGAGATGTCCATATTGTTTTTCTAATCCTAAGAAACCCGCCGAGATTCCTGTACCTCGGTTCTATGATAAACCTACCTCATACGAACATGGATTCAAAGATGCTACAAAGGAGTTGATTGAGGACTTCATGAAAACATTTGATAATATTGAGAAGAGTTTTGATTTTCAATTAAAAAATGGTTCATGGAACGAAGATATAAAAAATAATACTGAAAGTGCGAAATATTGGAAAGGATTTAAATATGGGCTTCAAACATTCTGGGGGGATTTTATTTGTCCAGAAAAAGAGAAATGGGAGGCAAGACGTCAAGAATGACGATTGAGGATGAATTTGTGGATGTAATTGACATTCCAAAGAGTAGGCCCCATAATCAAAAACTAAAAGAAAGGTGTGTAAAAATAACGAAGAAAACTAAGATTAAAGATCCTTTGAAAGCTATAATGGGACTAATTACTGATACTGGTCCTCTTCGCTGTGTGGACATCTATCGTAGGTTAGATATGAACGAGTCCACTTGTTTTTATCGATTAGAAAAGCTCTGTAATGAAGGGGTTCTAGTAAAGAGGGGTGATCTGTTATATACATTACCTAAGGATCAAGATTTAGTCCAAGAAGAAAAAACCGATCAAAAAAAATCTCCTGGACCGATCATTATGTGTAAAAATCAATCTATCTGCAAATATTTCGATTCAAATACTTGCTATCCCGAAATATGCAAATATTTCATAGAGAATAAGAAATAGGTGATAAAAATTGTCTAATAACAAGATTGAGAAGAAAGAATTACAAAAACAAATAATTCAGATATTTGAGCGGTATAATTTCCGTTGTGATATTGAAAGGGAATTAGATAGTCTTGGATTCGAGGAATTTTTTGGAGATCCTGATGAACTGATTTATTTCACCCCGAATAGAGCTCATGATATTTTAGTGTATGTGAATTGGATTGATTGTCAATATTGGATTTACCAAAGGACCATTAAAGAAGAGATAGGTTAGGAGGAATGAGCAAATTGGCAACAGTTAAATCAAATCAAAGGAAAGGACCGATGCAGAACATTACTATTAATTTACCCGAGCTTTATAACGATATCATTCAGAAATTTATTAAATTTAGGATAGTTCCAAGCCGATCTGAAGCAGTTAGAATGGCCATAAAAGAGTTTCTTATTCGAGAAGAACAAAATCAAATTTTATTTTATACTATTGTGGATTCACAGGGAGAGCATGACTCTTCCCGGTCCAAAACTACATCTACTATAAAAGAGATACAGAGAAAAAATGAAGAGAAAAATGGAGAATAATATGTCAAAACTAAAACAATTAAAAAAGAAAAAGAAGCAATTGGAAAAAGAGATTAAGAATCATATAGCCAAAGCTAAATCTAAGAAGATTTATAAAAAAGCAAAAAAGGTAGCTAAGGAACTTGGAGATCGTAGGTATATGGGAAGAAGATATGAGGTACCAGGATTAATCATTGACATTTCGAGAACAGATTTTACTTATTTAGAGATATACATAGATAAAGAGGATGACGAACCTGTCTTCGGAGCTAAAAGGAGTGTTCTCATGCCTTTTTTTGGATTATTTTCAGAGATAATTATGTATGATCCAGGAGACTGGGAAAAAATACTCGAAGAATGTTATAATAATATTCCAAAGATAAAGGAAGGCGCAAGGGTCTTGGAGTTAGAATTAGAATTAGCCAAATTAAAGGGAAAATGGCATTTGGAGGAGATATAAATGACTGATTTCGAAGTAGCTATCTATGATAAAGAGCGCAAAAAGGACTTCATGAAGGTGTTTGGGACTAATATCGTTAAAGTGCAATCACCAATTCCAACAAAGATTATGATATCAGGAGAAGAGAAATTGGCCTATTTTTTGGATTTAAAATCAATTACAGAAGATCAACGAGAACGATTAATCGAACACATTTCAGAGCGATTTAACCAACCACTTGAGTTCGTCAAGGAAAAATTAGAATCAATGGGAGTTCCAATTTTGAAGGATCATTGCGGTTTAATTATCCATAATCCCCAGAGGTGGTTTAGTTGAAGATCATAACAATCAATCTACCTGAGCAATACCTCAATGCCATTCAAACACTTATCGATTTAGAATTTTATCCCAATCGGAGTGAAGTAATACGTTTAGCGCTGGAGGATTTCTTAGAATCGGAGCTACAATTTGATACCATACTAAACCCTGAAAACTTTAAAAAAACAATAAGGAGTGTACATTAGATATGAATCCTAATAAAGTACCTAAATATCAAAACGAAGAATGGTTAAGAAAACGCAAAAAGAAACCCAAAGCATGCCAGAAATGTGGAAGAGCTCAAGATTATCTTGAATTAGCAAATATTTCAGGAGAATACAAGAGAGATATAAACGATTATATCTACCTCTGTGTGAGGTGCCATAAAAAGATGGACGGAACCTTATCTAGGTTCATTAAAGGAGGGGAAACGACCAGATTTAAAAAAGGACATAAAAACGAATTGAGATGGAGGGTAGCGAGAACATGAAAATATGCACAGTCAACGTTCCTGAAAAGTATATAGAGGCTATAAGTAAATTAGTTGGGGAGAATGGGTTATTCCCCAGTAGGTCCGAACTCATACGAGTTGCAGTACGGGAATTTCTTTTGAGAGCATTAAAATCCAAAGACAATTCGCTCAAATTCAATTCGGGGGGTTATCTCGATTTTGAGATAGAAACTGTAAAAGTTCCTGTAGAAAACACAGATAATGATGATCATATTGTAACAGAAATGCGAAAATACGAAGACAAAAAGGAGAATGGTTTTGTACTTAAAACACGAGTGCTGGGCACAAAAGAGGAATGGGAACGTTCAAGGCAATGCATATCTGTGCCGAAAGATGCAAGGGAAAAAAATGTGGCATTGGGACCAAATTATCTTACAAAATACGAGAGGTACTAACCATGGCAAATGATCTAAATCTAGACGATATATATGTGATCTGTAATGGGTGTTTTAAGAAATATACTCTCAATCAGTTAGATCATGTGAATAATGCTCTAGAATGCCCCAAATGTGGAGACGATGGAGTAGACAATTTTTCTATATGTACAGATATCTACAACGAGGTGATACGATAATGGCAAAACAAAAAGAATGGCATTGTCATTTTGAAGGCGATATTTATCTTGACGCTAAAAATTATGATGAAGCCGAGGAAAAGGCATGGACCACATTTCTTGGAGATTATAAAAACATCATAGACTTAGAATTCATAGAGGAAATGAAAAGAAAAGTCAAGGAGGAATAATATCATGGCAAATGAGATAATCAAGGAAGATGTAAGAATCACCAATATTACAGACAAAAGTAAGTGTATAAAAGAAGGGACTGATGACGAGGAGATTGTTACTATTCGAACAGTAACCTTCAAAAACGAGGAAAGGACCCTTAGCATTACTGTCTCTCAAGAGTTAGAACTTAATATCCTTAATAAATTAGACCCAAGATCCGATATCAATCTTGACGCAGCACTTACCCTAAAACTAGGAGATCCATTCCAAAGAAAAATAATGTAGAACTAAATCCCATTTTTTTTATTTTTTATATTTCAAATCGAAACGCTCGGAAGTCCAAGGGTCGATTCGATCCCGGTCCGAAATATGGAAGCAATTGAAAAGGTGATTCAAGAGTGTCATCACAAAAGGAAAGAGAAGAACAGAAAGAAAAGATAAGCAAGCTAGATGATTTGATGTCCAAGGACTATCATGAAGAACTTGAAGAGAGTATGGAATTTCTCCATGAGTTTAATCAACTCTCTGAATTTATGATTGGCTATCTGCGTAATAAATATGGAGTATTGTCGATAGATTTCAGAAATTATCTGTGGATGTTAGATGGGAATATTTATGTTGAACAAAGTGAAGTGCGAGAAAAGAATCTTAAAGAGTGTTCTAATTTAGCATTAGATCGATATAACACAGAAATAAGGCGTGATTTAGATCGGATTGAAATACTTCTCAATACATTATTAAAAAATCGTCAAGAACATTTATCTGAAAGATATTTACAAAATTTGCTGGCAAAATACCCCCAAATTATTGAGCCTAATTTACAATTTCTGGAATTGGAATATAAACTAGGAGATACAAATTATCGAGGGGATTTATTATTCTTAGACGAAAATTCAAGAAAATTAAATGTCGAACTTAAAGTAATAAAACCAAGTATTAATGATTTCACAAATCAAATGAATAATTATCTTGAAAACATTCAAGAGGGGGAGCGTTTAATGTATATTGCTCCAAGTATGGCTCCAGAACAGGAGCAATTTTGTAAAGATAATAATATCAAATTTAAAATAATAGATTTAGATATCTTGTTAAATGGATAACATTAGAGGTAAGTGAGAGTCATGTCAATACAAGAAAAAGAAGGGGTAGCCCGTGTCAATACAAAAGAAGGAATAAAAGATACTTGGATCCAAATAAGGGTATCCTCCGAACTTAAGGAGACTCTAAAACAGAGAGCTGAAGAACAAGAGAAAACCTTATCACAATATATTTTGGACAGTGTATTGACAAACCACAACAATATTGAGAATGTCAATACAATAAAAATACTATGTAATGGTATCAATGCATTCAATAAACTCCTTAAATACAACCAGAATAAAGGGGACTTTCTCTTCCCTGATAATATTAATCCCAATAAAATATTCGAGGCATTAAAAATATGCAGGATGAAATTGATTTAGATGATAGTTGGATTCAAAAAGCATTAGATAAAAAAGAAGAAATCAAAAAAGGGCATTCAAAGATCGAAAAGGAGAAATGTCCATATTGCGGTAAAGGTTACAACAACCTCTCCAGACATTTAGAGAAATGCCCTAAAGGACCTAAATCCAAAACATCTGAGAGTTATACTATCGAATCAAAAATAAAAGAATTGGAAAAAGAAGTGAAAGCACGGAGACTAGCTTTAGATGAGGCTAAGGACACAATAAAGGCACTTGTTCAAGTTGTAAGAACCTTGCAACATCATGAGCTTACTGAAGAGAATATAATTGATTATTTTCGGACAGTGAAATATGCTAAGAAATATGAACTTTATCGAAGTTTTACTCCACATGATACTAGGGAAATTGATAAGATAGTGAATAAGCTCTATAAAGAGGGGTCACTCTCTCGGAATCGAAATTATTGGTACAGATTAAATCCAAAATTTAAATCTAAGGAGATTAATCATGCAAAAAGCAAGTGAAAAGTTGCCTTTTGGGACTAAGGAATTTGCGAAGTCAAACGTGAACCCTATGATTCATTGCAGTCTAAACTGTAGGTACTGTTATGCTAAATTATTTGCCCTCCGATTTAAGCGAATTGAATCTGCGGGAGAGTGGCAAAATGAAGTTTCCAATATGAATGTAATAGAGCAGAATTTTAGAGAACGAAAGGGTTGGATTATGTTCCCTTCGGCTCATAATATTAATCCAAGCAATTTTGAATATTGTATCATAGTTTTAAAGAAGCTCCTAAAAGCAAATAATAAGGTGCTTATTGTTATTAAACCAGATGTGAGGGTGATTATACCCCTTCTCCAAATCTTACAACCGTACAAATCACAAATAATATTTCGATTTACCATAACTACGAATAATCAGAAGAGAAAGGCTTTCTGGGAGCCAAATGCACCATCCTTGGACGACTCTCTTAATTCTTTACTTATGGCTTTCACTAAAGGGTATGAAACAAGCGTAAATATTGAACCATTCTTAGATAGGAACCCTATTACTTTAATTAAAAAAGTAGCGCCTTATGTAACTGAAACTATTTGGTTAGGGACGATGAATCACCTTGGGTGGCTTCCGAAATTAAACCCCGATCTGGATCCAAATCTTCTTCAGGAGAAAATTGAATATATCAAGAAAATATCTTCCTGGACTAATATTCAAAAAATTGTTGAAAATTTGAAACAATTACCTATAGAAATTAAGGGTAAAATAAGGTTTAAGGACTCAATCAAGAGGATGTATCAGAAGAAAGGCTTGGAGGTTAGTATATGCTAAAATCAGGGATTAATTCTGTCGGAGGGAAGTTTCGAAGCAAAGACTTTCTCTTAGCCCATACTCCATATCATAAATATTTTCTGAGTTTATTTACAGGGAGTGGAATATATGAACTTGCCAAACCTAAACCCAGTCATTATGAATGTTTTAATGAACTCAACCCCGAGATCGCAAATTATTGGATTGTCATTAAAAAATATTTCAATGAATTCGAGAAGAGGCGAAAAAAAGGGCCTTATACCATTGTGTCACGATATCTCTATGAGTTACTCACGAAAGGGATTCTAACTCCAATCGATATGATCGAGCAAGCCATTCAATATTATTACAAGATTAAACTATCCCACGCCTCTCAACTAAGATTCAGAGGAATCGTTCCTGAAACAACAAGCAAAAAGAAAAGTATCGAGGAGGCAAAGAAAGAGTTTCAATCATATCTCTTAGAGGGATCCTTTAAGTCAAATCTGGGAAAAACAACAAGACCTATTTCTAATAATGATTGTGGTCTTTTGA
>CAZNER010000048.1:0-14676 GCA_964572065.1 uncultured Candidatus Saccharibacteria bacterium | reverse complement strand
GTAGTAATAAATACCATAATATTATTTATTATTAGTTATATATTTAAAAGAGAAAAATTAGATTTTACTGAATTACTAATATATTTTATATTGTCCATTTTTTATGTGTTTTTATTTATGGGACTGAATAAAATATTAAAAGATAAATTTGAGGAAAAGTTTTTGTTTTATGAATATAATCCATCAAATAGTATAGAGAAGGTACAGAATGTTATATCTTCTGAAAATGATATAGATATTATTTTAAATAAAATAATAAGTGAGCTTAAGAAAAATTTTAACACGAAAGTTGTTAGTATTTTATACTGTATAAATGATCGATTTACATTTAATAGTTCGTGTTCGTATAATTCGAAAAATCTGTTAAAACAAATATTATTATTGGTTAAAGAAATTAAAGGTTCTGATTTGAAAGACAAAACTATAGTATATGAGGAGGTAAGACAAAAATTGTCGAAAAATATTAATTGTAAAATTAACCGTTTAGTAAAGCTTATTGAAAGAGGAGAAATAAATATAATAATTCCTATAATTAAAGACGATATATTTATAGGATTGGTTTTTCTAGGCTTTAAGAAGAGTAGTGAAGTTTATTCTATTCAGGATATAAAATTCTTGAATAATGTAGCAGATAAATTGTCAATTGTTGCTCAAAGATTTTTTATTAATTATAAAGATGTGTATTTAACTTTAAAATATTACTCATCTCCGAATAAACTTCAGAATAGTAAATTATTGGAATTAAATAAGGTGAAAAAATTATCAATAGAAAAGGGAACATCAAGGGTTAATATCTTAAAAAAACTAATTAAATCTTCAATTGAATACTTTAAGCCTAATGATAACGGTAAGAAAAGAACTACTGCTAGATTAAAATATGAAATATTGAAAATGATTGCTTATGAAGGTGCAACAGAATCACAAATGATGTGGGATTTAGGATTCGATGTTTATACAAGGAGTGCTGAAGAGAAAATTAAGAGCGAAAATAAGCCTAGATATGAATTGAAAGATGCGGGTGAATATTATGCGACTAGTGTTAGGTCTTTTAAAAGGCTTAAAAAAGAAAGTATAAAAATGATTAGGTGGAAGTTGGATGTTGGATAAAGAGGTGTTTTGATGTTGAAGTTCATAATTAATACTTTTATTTTATTATATAAATTGGTATTGTAGTAGGAAAGTATTTAGTATATAACTATGTGAAAGTATTATTTACACCTATAACTAGTAGTTCAATAGCTCATACTATTCGTTGTTTCTCAGTTGCAGATGTACTGGAAAGTAGAGGTCATGAAGTTTATTTTACTTCATGTAATAGAAGGTATGATTTTATAAAGAATAGTGGATATAAAGTTGTATCTGTTTATCCTGAGATAAATGTTAATGATCCAGATGATCAGTCGGTTAATTTTTTAGCAAGTAAACAAGATAAAATTTATGAATGGTTCAGTTCAGAAATAAAAGCTACTAAAGAGATAAAACCTGATGTTGTTGTTTCTGCTCCGGCTATATTCGGACCTTATGTATATTATGCTACTGGAATACCAGTAGTAAGTATTATGGATATACAATATTTAGGAGATTATTCTAAGGGGTTAATGGGGATTTCGTTGTCGACAGAAAGAATGAAAGACAAGTTACTAAATTGGTTTTTAAGACCAATATTTGAGAAAAAATTTATTATTCTATACTTAAATGAAATTATGAAAGTTTATAAAAGATTAGGTATAAGATGGGATTTCGAATCTAGAAACGAGGTTTATAAACCAATGGGAGTTATTATACCTTCAGATAGATATACTCAACCACCGAGAGGTAGAAGAAATAATATGTATTATGTAGGACCAATATTTTGGGAAGGATTTGAAAAGATGGATACAGGTATTACAGAAGATACTATAGTTAAATTTAAAGGTAATGATAAATTAATATATTTGATGTTTGGGGGAAGTATTTTTGATAAAGATATCTATGAAAAATTAATTAATATTATTTTTAAATTAAATTATAAATGTATTGTTGGTCTTGGTCCAAATTTTGACACAAATCAATTTAAAATTGAGAGTGATAGGTTAATTATTAGAAAGTATGTACCAGGGATGCATTTATCTAAGTTGTGTGATTTAAGTATAAATACTGGTTCACAGGGAACTGTTATGCAAGGTTTGTGGTGGGGTAAGCCTCAAATTGCAATACCCTTATTGATGGATCAAGCTTTCTATGCAAATAGACTTGAAGAAATGAATTTAGGTATAAATGCTAATCCTAAAAGCATACTAAAATTTTCAAAAAGGGAAAATTTTAGTATCTTTAATAAGGATACTATTTCTAAGGTAGAAAAAGGTATTAGTAAAATATTTGAAGATGATTTATACTTTAAGAGAGCAAGAAGATTCAAACTTTTATTAAGGAAGTATAAAAATCCAGCTAAAAAAGCATCTATATTAATTGAAAATTTTGTAAAAGTATGTTCTTAGAATTTCTTATTCTTACAATAATACTAATATTAAATATTATAATTTTGTTTGGAATATTAAATGTAAGAATTAAAAAAAATAGAACCCAGAGATATTTATTTATTGGAATTATTATAGGTATTATATTGTGGGTATTGACAATATTTGTAACTGATATTTTTTATAAAAATAAACTAATTAGTTTATGGTTTTCTAGATTATCTTTTACATCAACTGCATTTTTATCAATTTTCTATATTTTATTTGCTAATTCATTCCATAAATCTTTTACAAAACTTGAGAAACTAACTGTAAAAGTTTTAATTATAATATCTATAATTGCAATGTTTACATCTCTGAGCGATTATATTGTTGAAGAAACTAAAGTAATAGGAGAATTTAATTTAAAATCAACTTTTGGGAATTTGTATTATGTTTTTGCTATTTATGTTTCTATAGTATTTGCTTATCCATCATTTTTACTTTATAGGGCTTATAAAAAAGAGAAGAGTATTACTTTAAGAATGCAAATTCTTTACATATTTGTAGGTTCTGTATTGTCTATATTATTTTCATTTTTTACCAATTTGATTTTACCAATTCTTGGATTTGGAGAAATAAGATATTTAGGTCCCCTATGTTTAGTTTTCTTTTTAGGATTTACTTATTATTCTATTTTACGATATAGGTTTTTAAGTATAAGGTATATATCAGGGAAATTAGCATATTTTATTTTGTTAAGTATTTTTATTTTCGTTTCCTTTTATGGGATATATCTTTTTCAGTTATTACTCTGGGATAATATTTTTGCTCCTGGAGCATTAATTTCAGGAGGTTTTATAGCAGTCATATATGTCTTGGTATTCAAGAAATGTGATCAAAAAATTAAAGAATTTTTAGAAAAAATGCTTATATTTTCAGAATATGATCCATTTGAAACTATAAATAGACTTCTTAAGATTACAAGTACTGAATTAAGGCTAGAAAAAGTTGTTGTTAACGTTTTATCACTTACAAGGAGCACATTTAAATGTAATAAAGTAAGTTTAATTTTGTTTGATAAAGAAAATAGAAAAGTACTTTATAAAAAGTTTATTGGTTTTAATAAAAAGGGTCATAGAAATATAAGAGATTTACTTGAAGTCGTGAATTATTGGGATTTACAAGAACAGAGAGGCGGTAAAAGTGAGATTCTAGTATTAGATGAGTTATTACAAATTAAAGAGGTTGAAGGAGATCGAAGTGATAGACTTTTAAAAATTATGGAATTTATGAAAGACGAGAAAGTTGCGGTCTTGCTGCCTCTAAATAGGAAAGTTCAACTAAATGGTTTATTGCTGATAGGTAACAAAGGATCAGAAGATGCTTTCACTGTTCAGGATATTGATTTATTAGAAGGTATAGTTGCTAATGCTTCTGTTGCTGTTGGCAGAGCATTTTTATATGATCAGGTAGAGAAATCAGCAGATATATTAGAATATAAGGTGGAGGAAGCAACTAAAAAGTTAAGAGAAAAAATACATGCTCTTGAAGAGGCAAGAAGAAAAGAGAAAGATATGATAGATATTTTAGGTCATGAATTAAGAACTCCAATGAGTATTATTAAGAGTGGTCTAGGTTATGTTTCTATGCTTTATGAATCGAAGATAAAAAGAAAGATAGATAAAAAAGCACAAGATAAGATTAATTTATATTATGATCGAATAAATGAAAATATTGAAAGAGAGATACAATTAATAAATACATTGCTTACTTCCACAAAGATTGATAAGGATGAAGTCAATTTAGATATGCAGAAAGTCGATATATTTGATGTTGTTGAAGATGGTATTGTTGGACAAAGAAAACAAGCTAATAAAAGGAAATTGTATATCAGGTTTAGGAAGCCTAAAAATTGGAGAAGTTATCCTGGGGTTTATGCCGATCGAGCCAGGATTCAAGAAGTGATAGATAATCTCTTGAGTAATGCTGTTAAATATACTGACAAAGGTGGTGTAGATGTAGAGTTAAACAAAAATGATAAGTCTATAACTATTAAAGTTAAGGATACAGGTATTGGTATTCCAAAAGAGGAGATAAAAAATTTAGGCAAGAAGTTTTATAGGATCAAACAATATACTGAAGGTTCAAAAGAGAGAAACATGAAGATGGTTAGGGCAGGAGGGAGCGGACTTGGTCTTTATGTTACATTTGGATTGGTAAAAGCTCATGGAGGAGAGATTAATGTAAAAAGTAAAATAAACAAAGGAACAATTTTTAGCTTTACTCTCCCTATCTATAAAGATCAACCTATAGATGAAAAGGAAGAAGAAAATAATGAAAAAAATGTATTTAAGAGGAAAAAGATGAAATAGAGACTGTATTAGGGGGGCTATACTATTTCCCTTTTGCTATTGTTTGAAGTGTGACCTTATTATAGCCGGAACGTTTTATAAATAGATATAATAAAGTTTATAAAGTGATGTATAATTATTTATAAAACAGATTATTTTTTATATTAGAATTTATGGCTTCTTTTAGAATTAAAGGTGGTAATCCGTTAAGAGGAGAGGTGAATTCAGTACCAAATAAAAATTCTATATTAGCATTAATACCTGCATGTATTTTAACAGAAGAACCTATTGTTTTACATAATGTCCCTAAAAGCTCATCAGTAAGAGTAATGCTTCGAATATTTAGGAATTTAGGGGGTAAAGTAGCTTATCTGAAAAAGAATGTTATAAGACTGGATTCATCAAATGTAAATAAATATGTTATTGATAAAGAACTTGCTAAAAAAGAAAAAGCAATTGTTATGTTTTTGGGACCTTTATTATCAAGATTTGGTAAAGCAGTTCTTGGTAGTGCTGGAGGATGTAAATTAGGTAATAGACCATTAGATACTTTATTTCAAGGTTTAAAATTATTAAATACAAAGGTAGACAATAAAAATAATTATAAATTATCAACTAAAGGATTAAAAGGGAATGAAGATATATGGTTAATTGAGGCTTCAGTTACTGGGACTGAAAATATTATATTAGCTGCTGTTAAGGCTAAAGGTAGAACTATTATATACAATGCAGCATGTGAGCCCCATACTCAAGATTTATGTAATTTCTTGATATCAATTGGAGCAAAAATTCAAGGAGTTGGAACTAATAAATTAATAATAGAAGGGGTTGATGATCTAAAAGGAGGTGAATGGAAAGTAATACCTGATCATATAGATATTGGTGGGTTAATTGTAGCATCAGCTGTCACAAAAGGAGAGATATTGATAAAAAATGCAATTCCACAGCATATGACGCAAATATTAAATTATTTTAGTAAAATAAATTTAGAGGTAGAAATTAGAGGAAGTGATATATTTGTTCCGGGAAACCAGAAACTGATTTGCAAGAGAAATATAAAAGGGGACATAGATAAAATACCAGATCAGCCTTGGCCAGGTTTTCCTGTTGATCTTATACCGCAGGCTATAGTTTTAGCTTCTAAAGCTGAAGGTAGTATTAAAATTTATAGTGTTATGTATGAGACTCAACTGATGTTTGTACATGAATTATTAAAGCTGAAGGCTAATTTAATATTTCCTAATCCTCAGCAGGTAGTTACCTCTGGACCTTCTAGATTTAAAGGTTCCAATATTGAAGCTCCTAGCATTTTACAATGTATCCATGCTCTCGTAATAGCGGGTTTATCCGCTGAAGGAACTACTATTATTAAGAACACAAATATTATCTCAAGAAGATATCCAAATTTAATAAAGAGGATAAAAAATTTGGGCGGAAGGATAGAAAAGATAAGATAACGAATGGAAAATAAATTTTAAATATATCTATAATGCGTTCTTTCTTTAGAGGTATTTTGAAAAATATTTTAGGGTACTTAAGTAGGATTGCGATAAAAAAACATAATACTGATTTAATAATTATCACTGGATGGACGGGTACTAGAATAGTAAGAGAATTGGCATATAGTATGCTGAATGATGAGTTTAATGTGAGAAGAAATACAAAGGAAGTTTGGTGGGATTTATCTGTACCCTTAAATATATTAGGTTATGATGATCGTAGGAGAAATGTATATGAATGGATTGGTATTATATTCAGGAGCATTTATAATATATTGTTTAAAAGAAAGTATCCACATAAAATTATAATAAATATAGATACATCTATAAAGGATGTGGCTGAGTTTTGGTCAAAATATATAGAGCCTAAAATAGTTGTTGTACTAAAAGAAAGACCAAACAGCAAGTTAATGAATATTTTTAAAGAACCGAAATTTATTAAAGATGTTTTATATGTTTATAATCCTAAAGTATGCAATGAATTTAAAAATTTAAATTGTAACAAATTTAAATTTTCTTTTTTTAATGCTGATTTGGTATATAAGAAAATTGGCAAATATCTTTATTTAAAATATAAGAATGATAAGGAGAAAATTAAGATATCCGAGACGTATAAAATTATATGGAAATTTATACCAGCAGCAATGTCAATTGGATTATGTGAAAGTATATCTTTAAAGATTCTATGTGAAAATATCTCTCAATTTTATTTCCATCCAAATCAGATAAAGAGTGGGATTTCTAAATTAAAAGAGTTTATAACAAATAATGGGGAAAAATAGAGATATTGATGAAGAGAAAAAATTAATAGAATCTATTAAGTATAATAAGAGTAATTTTGATATAATATATAAGAAGTATTATAAAGTAGTTGTTAATTATTTAAGAAGCAGAATAAATAATAAATCGATTTATGAAGATTTAGCAAGTGAAGTATTTGAGAGAGCATTTAAGGCAATCGATGATTTTAAATGGCAAGGTGTAAATCTCTCGGCGTGGATATTTAGGATTACAAGAAATTTATTAACTGATTATTATAGAAAAATAAATAATAGAGGTGCAGATATTTCAATAACAGAGTTTGAGGATAAAATTGAAGACAGTAGTGATAATCAGTATTTGGATTATATAAAGGATAAAGAGGATAAAGCTTTATACAACTCTATAAGAGAGTTTGGTGAAGAAGAACAATATTTAATATATTATAAATTCTTTGAGGATTTAAAAAATACTGAGATAGCAAAAATTACAGGTTTGACCGAAACAAATGTTGGAACTAAATTGTATAGGATAAGAAAAAAATTAAAAAATATATTACAGAAAAAGAAAATATTTTTATAATAGAGATATGACTATAAAAGATCTTATACCACAGACAATTAAAAACAGATATCATAAAATGCAATCAATTTGGGCACATTTAAGATACGATTACCCTGCATATAAATTAAATATCATTGGAGTAACAGGAACTGATGGTAAGACAACAACAGCTACGATGATTTATTCAATTTTAAAGAAAGCAGGATATAAAGTTGGATTGATAACATCTGTTGGCGCTAGAATTGATGGTAAGGAATATGATACTGGTTTTCATGTAACTACTCCAGATCCATGGGATATACCTAGGTATTTAAAAATTATGGTTGACGCTGGTGTGAAATGGGTTGTTTTGGAAGTTACATCCCATGCTTTAGATCAAAATAGGGTAGCGAATATTAGATTTAAAAAGGCTGTATATACAAATATAACAAAAGAGCATCTTGACTATCATAAAACTTGGAAAAATTTAGCTCTTGCAAAAGCAAAGTTGATTAATATGGTTGAAGAAGGGGGAGAAGTTATATACAAAGTAGATGAAAAAGGAGGAAAATTTGTTAAAAGTAAGGTAAGGTATAATAAAAAGGTTTTAATAGGTACTGAATGTAATGACAATTTAGTAGATAACTTGACTATAAATAGAGATGGAATTAAATTTAGTTATAAAATTAAGCAAAAGGATGTCGACTTATTTATTCCAATTCTTGGTGAATATAATGTAGCAAACGCCCAATGTGCTATTAAAGCCTGTGAGAATTTAGTTAAAAGGAATAGTATAATCGAAGCTTTAGAAGAATTTATGGGAGTTAGGGGAAGAATGCAGGTTGTAAGATCAAAGAGACCTTGTTTAGTCATTGTTGACTTTGCACATACTCCTAATGCACTAAAATGTGCTTTGAAAACAGTAAAAAATTTGATAAATGAAAATAAAAAGGATAGGGAAGGTAGAATTATTTTAGTTTTTGGAAGTGCTGGGCATAGAGATAAATTTAAGAGGAAAAGAATGGGGTCAATAGCAAGGAAATTAGCAGATGTTGTTGTTATAACTTCGGAGGATCCTAGAGAGGAAAAATTATCACAAATTAATGGTAATATTTTAAAAGGAGCAAATAGATTAAAAGGTCGGCTGATAGAACGTTATAGATCCAGAAGAGATTATAGAAAGGATCAAATTGAAAAGATTATAAAAAAAATAGATACTTATTACGATAAAGGAGAAACATCTATTTGGGTATTCGATGAAGAAAGTGTGAACAGTAGAGAAGATGCAATCGAGTTTGGTATTAGAGTAGCAAATTCGAATGATATTGTTTTAGTAACTGGAAAAGGGCATGAGAATAGTTTGTGTTTTGGAAGTAAAGAATATGATTGGAATGATGTAGAGGCTGTTAAAAGAGCAGTCAAGATAAGGTATCAAAAAAGTTAAAATATTTTTATAAAGAAATGAAATTGTTTTTTTCTGAATTTGCATCTAATTATTCTAAATATCATTTCCCTTATCAGGTTTATTTAATACGAGAAGAGGCTGATGATCTAAACAGGATTTATTCTATGGGATTTTTACCTTCACGTACGAGAAAGACCCTGTTCTATCTTGGTAGAAGTCTACGGATTGACCTAGATAAATTTTCTATGTCTAGTGAAAATAGAAGGATAAAGAGAAAGACAACTTATATAAAAGAAGAAATTAGAAAACTGGATGATTTTAACTACAGTTACAAGATTGGGAAGATGGGAGTTGATTTTTATAAAGAGCGGTTTGGGAGGAAGATTTTAAGTGCATATAGGATAAAATGGTTATTTACTAAAAGTAATTGTACAGATGTTATTATTTATTATGATAAAAATGATAAAGACAAAGTGATTGGATATTGTGTTATATATTTAACTGATAAAATATTACATTACGCATATCCTTTTTATGATTTGGATTATCTTAATAAAAACTTAGGTATAGGTATGATGTTGCGATCTATAAGATGGTCAAAAGAAAATAATTTAAAATATTTATATTTAGGTACTTGCTATACAGAGTCATCCTTGTATAAAACTCAATTTTCTGGAATTGAATTTTTTAATGGTTTTAAATGGGATTCCGATATAGATAATTTAAAGGAAAGAATAAGAGGCAGTCATAAAGGTCATTTATTTGAGATAATGAAGAATAAAGATATTGTTTTTGAGAAAAATGGAATTTCAATTTAAAAATCTATACCTTCTATTGCCTTAATTTTCTTGTCATATGGGTGTTTTATTTTCTTCATTTCGGTAACTAAGTCAGCTTTATTGATTAAATTTTTAGAGGCATATCTACCAGTTAGTATTAAATGAATTTTTTTATTATTACAGTCATCGATGATCTGTAATAATATTTCTTCTTTTAATAATCCAAATTTTAAAGCTATAAGGATTTCATCGAGAATTAGAAGGTATGGTTTTTTAGAAATGATGTTTTGAGTATAATTAAGAGCTTTGTCGATTCTTTTTTTATCAGATTCTTTTACAGCGTTAGGATTAATGAATGATTTAATGCCAAAGCATCTGATTGTTAGTTTGGAATCTAATTTATCGATTATTTTACTTAAGAATTTAATTTCGCCTGAGGAAGCGAGCTTTAGAAATTGGATTATAGTAACAACTTTATTAGCAGAAAGTGATCTTAGAGCTGTACCCATAGCAGCAGTAGTCTTACCTTTTCCATTTCCTGTAAAAATAATAATCATAATTTAATTGATAATTATTACAAAAATGTATAGCAATTATTAAGAATTTATGCAAGATATAGATAAAAATAAATATTTATGAAATACTTGAGCAGTGTTTAAAAAATCTTTATCATTACTTAATTGACATTTAATTTTTTTATGTAAGATTTATTTTATTATTGAATATTTGAATTTTACACCTGAGTGAGATTTCAAAAGATCCATAACTTTCTCAAATGTAGAACGATGTTTGTGTTTTATAAAGTACTCTTGTATTATATTATTGAATATTTAATATATTAATACGTATTATTTATGAAAAAGGGAATAATCATATTGATTGTTGTTGTTCTCTTGTTATGTGCAATTGCAACAGTAGGAGGATCAGCAATTTGGTATTTCTTCTTAAGAAATACACCTCAGAAAGCATTTGACAAAGCGGTAGCTAATCTCGATGAAGCAGATTATTATCAGCAGGAATATGAAGGTACTATTGATGCTAGAGTAACATTACCGGATTATCCAGAGTATGATGTCGATATGGAGATGGAAGTAAGTGGAGAAGCAAAAGTAGATAACAAAAACAATAAAAAATATCTAAAATCTATTGGGATAAGTGAAGGCAGTAGTCAAACCACTGAATATTATTGGATTGAAGATGATGTTTACATGAGATTAGGTAGTGGTAGTTTTGAGAAACTAACTGAAGAGGAGGCAAGTAATTTAAATACTGGTAGTGGGACAACTGAATATGCCTATCTAAGTGGAAAAGATAATTATACAATTTTGGAAGAGGAAGAAATTGATGGAGTAAACTGTTATCATTATAATGTACCGCTTGATGATGAAGATTTGTCCGATTTTATAGATAATTTTATGTCAACTTTTGAAGATAGTAATGTTACTGTAAATGATGTTACAGTATCTGATGCATCATTAGAGATGTGGATCTCAAAGGATAATAGTTTTATTATGAAAACTATAAATAAAATTGGCAATATATCTACTGATTCTGTATCAGAAGGTATAGATATGGTATTAATAATGGAAGATATTGAAATAGATTCTACATTTTCAGGATGGAATGAAGAAGTAGAAATTGAAGCACCTGTGTAAAAAATTGTAATAATTAAAAAAAATAATTACAAATTGTATTTTGGATATAATTTGTATACTATATAACATAAATGTTTTATTTGTTATTATATTTTCATGAATAAACCTGCTCATAATTATATAGTAGTTTGCACAGTTGTTTTTTCTTTATTTATTTGTTTATTTTCACCGGTTAATAACAAGGTATATGCTGCTGAAGAAGTGCTTGGTGAGGCTACAACATTTACCGATTCACAAATGAATTTACTAATTGCAAAACCTGCTGTTGTTCAAATTGCGAATATTATTACAGGTGAAATGACAATTCAAGCATCTCTAGCTAGTACACTTGGAGCACCTGAGATAGCCGGGATGTATTATGAATTTACAATTGGGTTTGGAGGATCAGGTTTTTTTGTAACTGATGATGGATATTTAATAACAAATGGACATGTAGCAAAACCTGATAATGAATTAGTTGCCTATTATGGTATTTCCCAAGTCGCAGATTTGGTATATTGGGATGCAATTATATATTCATGGGAGTATTTATATGGTTATACTCCTACTGAAAGTGAAGTAGAAAGTTATTATGACGAGATATTATATTCATATTATAATGGAGACTATGAGTCTTTAGTTTGGGATTTATACGTAACGAATTATAAAGGTGGTGATTTGAAGATGGATAATGTAAAGTATCATAATTATGTACAAACAGGGGATGCCGTAGGAACTGAAGATCAAGTTAAACAACAGGGGGAAGCTGCTACTATAATAGATACCCTATATGAAGGTGATTTCGATTCTAGAGATTTGGCATTATTAAAAGTGGATGGATCTAATTTTCCTACTGTAGAGCTTGGAGATGATTCTAATGTTAATATTGGATCTGATGTCTATGTCATAGGATATCCAGCAATAGTCGAAGAAGCAACAGGATATTTTACTGATGTTGAGGCAAATTTAGAACCTACAATTACTAAGGGTATAGTTTCTGCAAAAAAAGAACTGATAGATGGAACTGAAGCATTTCAAACAGATGCATCTATAAGTGGAGGCAATAGTGGAGGTCCTGTATTAGATTCTGATAGTAAGGTAATAGGAGTGGCAACTTGGACAATATCTGAGTATGGTGGAGCAGAAAGTTATAATTTTATGATATCAGTTGATAACGTTAATAGTTTATTGGATAGAAATAATGTAGTGCCAAATAAAGGTATTACAACGGAGAAATGGGAGGAGGCTTTAGAGCAATATTCAAATAAGTGTTACACATTTGCAAAGGAAGATTTTGAAGAAGTGAAAGATTTATATCCAGATAATATTGATGTAGATGATTTTATATCTAAATGTCAGGAAGCAATAGAGAATGGTGAAGATGAATGTATTGGCGATAATAATATATGGTATATAGTAGGAGGAGTTGTATGTTGTGTTGTTTTAACTTTTGGTGTAGTAGGAGTAATAATATTTGTATTAGTAATAAAAAAGAAAAAGAATAAAAAGATAAATATACAAAAGAAAGCAAATAAAAAATAAATCATTTTATTTTTTGTTTCTTAAGTCTATTTATTTCATCAGCAAGTAACTGAGAATAAAGGCTCAATCCAATAGAAGAGATGTTTCCGTGTTGGTTTCTCCCAAGTAGATTTCCTGCACCTCGTATTTCTAAATCCTTAGATGCTATTTTATACCCTGAGCCTAGTTCCTGAGATTCTAAGAGTGATTCTAGTCTTTCTTTTGACTTAATAAATATCGTTTTCTTTTTAGTCTTTTTGAATAAATTTTTTTGTGTATAAAAAAGATAACAGTAAGATTGATTATTACTTCTTCCAACTCTTCCTCGTAATTGATAAAGCTGGGCTAATCCAAATTTCTGTGCCTTATTTATAATTATCGTATTGACATTTTTTATATCAATTCCATTTTCAATTATAGTTGTGCATATTAAGCAATCAAATTTGTGTTCATAGAATTCTCTCATTATTTTTTCTAAAGTAGATGGGTGCATTTGTCCATGTGCTACTTTAAATTTTATATCTGGTAATAATTGAGTAAGTTTATTTTTGATTGAATCTATAGTTCTTACTTCGTTATGAAGAAAATATATTTGACCATTTCGATTCTTTTCTTTTTGTATAATTTTAACAATTTTATTCCAATTTATATACTCTACATAAGTTTTAATAGGTTTTCTGCCAGGAGGAGGAGTTGTAATTATGCTTAAATCTCTTATATTTGATAAGGCCATACTTAAAGTTCGTGGAATAGGTGTAGCAGACATTGATAGAATATTACAGCTATATGAGAGCTTTGATAATTTCTCCTTTTGTGCAACACCAAATTTTTGTTCTTCATCAATTATTAAAAGACCAAGGTTATTAAATTTTATATCATTTGATAATAATCGGTGAGTTCCAATAATAATATCAGTTTTCCCTTTTCTGATTTTATTTACAGTCTTTCTATTATTTTTTTTTGTGCCAAATCTTGATAATGTTTTAATATTAATGGGATAATTTCTCATTCTATGTTTGAAAACTGAATAATGTTGGGAAACTAGTATTGTTGTAGGACAGAGGACTGCAACTTGTTTATTATTCATAACTGTCTTAAAGGCTGCTCTTATAGCAACTTCAGTTTTACCAAAACCTACATCTCCTATTAAAAGTCTATTTGCTGGTTTTTTGCTTTTTAAATCTTGATTAATTTCATTTATTGCTTGAGTTTGATCCTCTGTTTCTGGAAATTCAAATTCAGATGCAAATTTATCTTCCCATTCATGATTTTCAAATTTATCACTTTTAATTATTTCAAATTTGGCATAATGTTTTAATAATTCTTTGGCCAACAAGACTACTGAATTCTTCACTTTTTGTTTTATAGTATTCCAGTTTGTCCTACCAAGTCTTGTAATTTTTGGAGGAGAATTATCTGGACCTATATATTTGGTCAACTTATGAATTTGTTTAATTGGAACTGATAATTTATCTCCCTGAGCGTACTCTAAGATTAAATAATCTGTTGTCTTATTTAAAACTTTCTTTTGTTTAATACCTTTATATACTGCTATTCCATAATCTTCATGTACTATATAATCACTAACAACAATTTCGCCTTCTAATTGTGCTAAATAGCGATTTATACTTTTATCAGATTTTTGTTTTTCTGATGCAATATAAATACTACCAAATAGTTCTCTATCAGTATAAACTACTAATTTATTTAGGGGAGAGGCAAAACCAGATTTAAATTTAAAAATGTT
>CAZNER010000047.1:0-15137 GCA_964572065.1 uncultured Candidatus Saccharibacteria bacterium | reverse complement strand
CTAAAGGGACTATATTTAATTACAGATAAAACATTATTTGGAAAAAATGAAAGAGGAATGAATAATCCATTTAGAGTTAAACTTAATATTTCGTAAAAAAAGATAATGAAGTGGGATTCAAGAAAGAAGAAAGTGGTACACCCGAGTATAAAATGCGATAGGAAGTTTATACCTATACCAATGATTAACACTGGAATAATTTCAATAATTATTTTTGGTGTGATTATAAATTCTAAATAGCTTCTAATGATAATGATTAAGATTGTTCCTACAATTATCTGCGTTGCCATGTTGATTATTTTATAAGAAAGTTCATGAATAAAAAGGTATTTTATATAATTTAGCGGTTTTATAAGAAAGTTTGAAATGCTTCCATTCATTATGCTTTCTCTAATTCCCCAACATATATACCAGCCTATTATTTGGGAAATTATATACATAAAAAAATAATAGGAAACTAATTGAGATTTAGTATATCCTCCTATTATTTCTTTATCACTTGCAAGCCAAGTGGCCATTATTGTAATCAATCCCATTGCACTTGATAATGACCAGATAAAAATAACTTCTTTTTCAGTTAATAGTTCTATTAAGCTCAATTTGAAGATAGCTTTTGATTTATTCATAGTTTTTAAATATTAGCATTTATTTTATAGAAAAGTAAAAAGTAATTTGATAAAGAAATAAGAAGTGTTTAGAATATATATCATATTAAATATTGATTTAGGGAGATGATTAGAAAAAGAAAGATCATTAAATATATTTTAGTGTTGATTCTAATTACTTTTGTAATATCAGGTTTATATTTATTAGGGAGAAGAAAGATAGTGAAGGAGATTGGTAATGAGAATATAAATTCATCAAATTATGAAGGTGAGGTTGTTGGAATTGAAGAAGGCTTAATTTATAAGGAAGTTGAAGTCCAAGGTGTTTTACAAGATGGATTCTCTGATATTATTCAGTATTTATATGAAAAGTTTAATTCTCTTAAAGAGGAAACAGAAGATAATTCCTCGAGTAGTACAGGAGAGGTAGTAGAAAATGAGAATGTTAATGTCGGAATTGAAGATTCAGGTGAGGAGATAGAAACACCTCAAGATCCACCTGCATGTCCTATATCTACACTAGGTTGCGTGAAATGTGAAATAGGTGAGCAATATTGTCGATATGAAGAAGGTGAAGTGAATGGATATTTAGGATGGGCTTGCCAAAATAATAATCCAAGCAATATAAGGTATAGCGGTTATCGTTCTGATTATATAGTACAGATGGGAGGGACTGCTCCTTGTGGAGAAAAAGGAGGGTTTATGGTTTTTGCTACATATGAGATAGGTTATAATTCAGTTAAAGCATATATTCGAGCAATTGATGCAGGTTTACATCCTGCTTATAGTGTTTATAATTGTGGTGATTGTACTCTATTAGAATTTTTTTCAAAATACGCACCAAATAATCCTGAAGGATACTCTTCGAGAGTAGCAGAAATTATGGGAGGCGGAGTAGACATAAATATAACAAGATTAAGCTGGATTGTTGATAATAGGCTAGATGACTTTGTTCAAGCTATCCAACATATAGAAGGTTACTGGACAAAAGACGGCAGATTATAATTTTTATTAGTTAGTTCATAATTGATATTGACATAGTTGCAGTATTTTCTTCAGTAGCTATAGTCAATACAACTGTATCATTATCTAAGGATGCCGATAATGCTTCTACTTCATTGTAAGTTTGTGTATAATCTATTTCCCAGCCATTGTCTTCGAGATCTGATTTATAATTTGTAAAAGCATTGGAATCAATGTCCTGAATAGTGATAGCCCAATAGTCTTCCTCTTGATTAAGACTTTGGGTAACTCCCAAAATAGTACCATAAGTAAATTCAGGTACAGTACTTGGTATATCTTCAGGCCAGTCTTGTCCTTCTTCTATATTCATTGACATATCATCACTTTCGATACTTACAGATTCATCATCACTATCAATATTTACATCAGATCCTGTTCCGCTTTCTATCGCTTCTTCTAATAATTCCTCTCCAATTTTATCACCAACGGTATCTTTTGCTTTTTTGATTACCTTTGTGTATATAAAATAGCCGCCTACTCCGCATAAGCCAAGTACGAAAAAGATTGCAACAATTATTATAATAATTATAACTGGTCCTTTTTTCTTCATTTATTTATAATTGAAAAGTAAAATATCGACACTATTAAAGTAATTTTACAGATTATTTTAAATTATGCAAGAATAGTTACGGTCTGCATATATATTATATACTTTAGAATAAACTAATCATAAAAGAATTTACTATAAGCAGATTATGTTAAAAATTTATACTCTGGTACTTTTTATAGAAAAAAGTACCACAAAAAATCGTGGGGGAATTAATGTCTGACGAGAAACTCTCATTAACTAGTATTTCCACCACGTAATACCACCACACCCATGATTTAACAATCATAAGTCAGATATTTAATTAATCATAGTTATTATGATAATATTTTTATAATTGTAATTTGATTTTAAATTTATGGGTATAAGTGTAAGGGGATTAATAATTTATATAGAGAGTGTACTTCTAATAAAAAGAAGAAAGAAGGGACAATTATATTATGTCTTACCCGGGGGTCATCTGGAAGATAAGGAAGAGTATCAAGAAGCATGTATACGAGAGGTATATGAAGAGACTGGTTTAAGAGTAAATTGTAATAAAAAATTATTTTCTCAAAAAGAAAGTGATAGTCATACAACAATATATTATTTATGCAGTATTAAAGATATTGAATCAATTTTAAAAGATGATAAAGGATTACCTTTTGTGGAATTAAAAGGTGAAGAGATTAGACGAAATTGTGATGAAGATTCATACAAACCATTGTGGATGAGTATAAAGAAAATAAAGAAGCTAACAATATATCCGATAAAAATCAAAGGCGTTATAAATAAACATAGTAAGTAATAAATATGAGTCTAGGAGCTACTTTTGATTATGAACAGGCGCTAAATTTAGGACTTGATTATAAGAAGGTATTAAAAGACATTATTCGTTTGAAGCTTTCGCCTATACGTATAGGCGTTAAATGGAACAAGGTAGAGACTAGGAAGGATAAATATGATTGGAAGATATATGATCATATATTAAACGAATTTAATTCACATAATATAGATGTAATTTTGGTTGTTGGTATGAAATCTCCCCGCTGGCCAGAATTCTTTGTACCTGATTGGATTGATCTTGGTGGGAAAACCTCAGTGATTAAATCTGGTAATTCTTTTCTAACTGAGAAATTATATAATTTTATATCAAGCATTCTAGAAAGATATAAAAAGCTAAGTAGTATTAAATATATACAGGTTGAGAATGAGCCTTTTATAAATGTTGGTGAAAATAAGCTAAGAATTTCATCTGAGTTCTTGAAAAAGGAAACTGAATTTGTTAAAGACAGGACTAACTTAAAAGTTATATTAAATTCCCAAGGGCTTCCTACTACTGGTTTATTAGCTGAATATATTAAAGGGAGAAAGAAGTATAAGGAGCAGCTAATTAGATTATCTGATGTGTTTGGTGTGAATGTATTTCCTAAATTTGAGGGAAAGACTTTATTAAACACTAATATTACTTTTTCAGCATCAAAATTAGCTTGGGGATATTTAAAAGCAATTAATAAAAAGGTTAGAGAGTGTAAAAAGGAATGTATAGTAACTGAACTGCAGGCTGAACCCTGGCAGTTTGGAAATGTAAGCTTTACAGATGCATTTAAGAACAAGACATGTAATCCAGATATGGTAAAAGAATATTTATTACAATTGGAGGAAATTGGATTTGATACAGTGTTAATCTGGGGGACAGAATTTCACTTAGCATGCTGGGAGAAAGGGAATGATGAGTGGATGAAAATATATTAAGGATAGATTTATTAATGCTATGGTGTTAAGATAAACAGTATTAATTTAAAAAATAAATACATGAAAACAAAGAAATTCACAATTCTACATTCCAACGATATGCATGGTGATTTTCTTTCAGAGGTGTTGGAAAGTGACAAGGGGAAAAAAAGTAAATTGATTGGAGGATTAGCATTACTTTCTGGATATATAAATAAAGTAAGAGAAGAAGAAGAAAATGTACTTTATGTAATTTCCGGAGATATGTTGCAGGGATCAATTATTGATTCCGAGTATAAAGGTATATCTACTATAGAAATTATGAATTATCTTGCTCCTGATGTAGTGGCTCTTGGAAATCATGAATTTGATTATGGGCTGCCTCATTTATTGTTTTTAGAAAGAGTTGCAAATTTCCCAATTGTAAATGCTAATTTATATATAAAAAAATATAATAAGAGATTGATGATGCCGTATCTTATAATCAAGAAAGCAGGATTTGATATTCTTTTTACTGGGATTATTACTGAAAAAGTAATGGATACAATAAAAATGGAAGAGCTTGTAGGAAGTTTCATCAGTTTAGAAGAGGCTGGTAAAGAAGTTGGGAAAATTTGCAATGCATATAAAAATGATGATATTGATCTAACAATACTACTTACTCATATTGGAATAGAATCAGATATTGAACTTGCTAAATTGTTAAAGCCGGAATGGGGTGTTGATATGATGGTAGGCGGGCATTCTCATACCATATTAAAGAAACCTAAAAAAGTAAATAACATATTAATTACTCAAGCTGGTGTAGGAACTGATCAAATTGGAAGGTTTGATGTTACTGTTGATGATGATACTAATAGTATAGTTGATTATAAATGGAAGCTGATTCCAATTGACGACAAATTAGCAGAGCCTGATAAGAAACTTGCAGAGTTTATTGATTCATTTAAGGAAAAAGTAGATCGTAAATACAATACTATTGTGTGTAAATTCGCAAAGGAACTAACTCATCCAAAGAGAGAGGAGGAAACGTCTCTTGGAAATTTAATTGCTGATGCATTTGCTGAGGTATCTGAATGTGATGTGATGTTTGTAGGAAGCGGATCAATAAGAATAGAGAAACTCGGTCCGCTTGTTACATTAAGAGATTTCATATCTTGTTTTCCATATGATGATACCTTAAGTAGGTATACAATTAGTGGAGCTAAATTAAAAGAGATTTTTAAATTTATAATGAGGAAAGAAAATAGGAATAGTGAAGGTGAGTGTTATCAAATAAATAGCAGTGTGAAAGCAGAATATTCTGATTCTGAGAAGTCTCTAATAACATTAAAGATTGATGATGAAGAAGTTTCAAATACTAGGTTTTATAAAATTTGTCTGCAAGGATATCATTTTAATAATTCAAAAGATAATTTAAACATAACAGATAAAGAACTGCTTGAATCAAAGGAGTCAAAAGTTGTTACTACATCTGCTCAAGAAGTTTTAGAAGAGTATTTAAAAAGTCATCAGAATATAAGCAGGGAGGTTGAAGGAAGATTAGTTTATAGGTAATCTATATTGAAAATTACTCCTGCTCCAGAACCATAAAGGGGAGTGCATATCAATTGGATCAATTCCCGTTCCTTTTAGTAATTTATGCCAAATATTTGATATTTCTGTCCATCTTTTTTGTATTGGTTTTTCAGCTACTTTGACTTCTGAGTTGTATTTTCTTAAAACGGCGATAGAACTTGTATAAGAACGATTAAATATCACTTCGAACATGACGACAAAGTTAACCAAAAAGTGAATACGGACCATAAATCTAGGAAGTTTCTCCTCATGTTCACTAAAATAAATTTCAGGATTCTCGGACGTAGATTCAAACTGATTGTTTATCTCTTCCTGAAACAAGAAATCCAGCATTCTAAGACCATTGGGAATTTCAACAATTGCCTCAGGAATGCGGATCACTACTTTCTGTTCATTCTCTGAGAAGTATATTGAGATAATTTTATCTCTAACATCTTGCCAGATTTTAATAAATCTATTCATAAGTCGAGATCACTTCTATGTCGCTATCTTTACCTCATTAAGGATCACTAAACGTATTTTTGACCTATCTTATATACTTTTTCTTTCAATTCAGTATACTTTTTATGAAATTCCTTTTCGCTATTCTTCCACTTTTTATCACTATGCTCTAAAACAATTTCGTGAGCAAGATTTATTAGCTCTTTTACACCGTCCATAATCCTCTTCTTCTCGCTCTTTTTAAGGTAAACTATCTCTGAACTATGTTTTTTAAGCTGGAGTAGAATATCAAGAAATTTAGATAAAGAACGTCCGTTATCTAGCTCTTTTTCGATTTTTTGGATGAAATAGAGTTCAAAATAGAGTTCTTCAATATCGCCAATTATCCTTTTGAGCTCATTAATCTTTTCTTTGTGAGCGAAGGTTTTGTAAGCCCACCAAGTTGTGAACATGGTTGCTAAAATAATCACAACAACTTGAATAATCTGTATTATTGATTGGATATTCTCCATCGCTTTTTATGTATAAGTAAAATATGTTCCATGCAAAATCCAATTTGCCGAAGAGGGTTAAATGTACAAAACTCGAACCCACCCAACTTTTGCTTTAACTAGATGGCTCGAACCAAATTAGACTTTTCAAATATTGCGGGACTTGGATTTACATGCTCGCTCACTTCGTTCTCTCCCAGTACTAATTCCACTAAAGATTTTTCTACACTTCGTTTGAAAAAAATCTAAGTGTCATTGAGCGAACCGTTGGTTCTCACCTTTCTGAAAATGGTTCATCAACCTCACCTATGGTGAGCTTGTCGAACCATTGCGGGACTTGGATTCGAACCAAGATTCAGCGCTTCAGAGGCGCTTGTCCTACCATTAGACGATCCCGCAAAATAAACTTTATTAATGAACTTCGTATTATCTCATTTAAGCTTTATTATTATTACTCATTTTATCAAAAATTATTATAGAAATGTAATTTTGAAAGAAATATTAAGGAATTATGAATCTGGTAGAGGAAATTATGTAAAGTAATATCTGATATTTTTTGTAAAGTTTATATAAATTATTTTTGTACTTTTAATCGCAAAAGTACCACATTGCTACACCGTAGCGGCTACGCGAAGGCGAGAAACTCGTGGGGTTGATTAAGTCACTCAGTAAACAATCTGATTTACGAAAACAACCGTACGTAATCAATCCCACATCACGACGATGTATCAATTAATTGTCAGTTATCAATAGAATTAAATAATTAAGATATAATTTTTTATTTATAATATTTCAATTTACCGTTTACCTGTAAAATGTTACCATGTATAATACATAAGTTATTATTCAAAAAGTCATGACGAAAAGTCTAAAAGTATATACAGACGGTGGTTCACGTGGTAATCCTGGTCATGCAGCTATTGGAGTTGTTATATTTGATGAAAACGATAAACTGCTTAAAATAAATGCTAAATACATTGGAAAGGCAACAAATAACCAGGCTGAATATGAGGGTTTATTGACCGCTTTAAGAATGATACAGGTAATGGATGTAAAAGAGGTGAAATTTTACTTAGATAGTGAGTTGATTGTTAAGCAGCTAAATGGGAAATATAAGGTGAAAAATGCTATAATAAAGGGATTTAATTCGGAAATTGATAAAATGGTTTCAAATTTAGGGAAAGTAGAATTCATACATATAAAAAGAGAATTTAATAAAATAGCAGATAAGTTAGTTAATATAGTTTTAGATTCTAAAGAGGTATAAGTATGTCAAAAGTGTATTCTGTAACAATTGAAAATGACAAAAGAAAGAAAAGGGATAGAAAGAAGACTAAGAAGAAAATAACTTTATCATTGGTATTTATTTTTTTAGTATTATTGATTGGCGGCTATTTTATATATAGCCATATAACTCAGTGTGTAGGAGATGAATGCAATCCGATTTTAAAGCCTATTGTTGCTACTATTGAACCTAAACTAAAGCAAGACGATTATTTAACCAATATGTTAGTTGTTGGTATAGATACAAGGTCAGAAAATTCCGGATTAATGAATACTGATACAATAATTATTGTAACTATAAACCATAAAGATGAAAATATTATTATGACTTCTATACCTAGAGATCTTTGGGTAAAATACACTTTACCAAATGGAAATACAGCTTCATCAAAGATTAATAGTGCTTATGCAAATGGAGAGTATCAAGAAGAAGGAAAGGGAATAGAGACATTGCAGGGGGCAGTTGAGGATATAGTAGGTGTACCAATCCATTATTATGTAAAAGTTAGTTTACAGGGATTTATAGATATTGTAGATACTATAGGAGGTGTAGATGTTTACATTCCTGAATATTATAAAGATGCATACCCTGCATCTGAATTGCCTTTTGAGTTACAGGCTACTTGTATTCCTTTTTATCATGACGGCAAATATTGTTTGTTTGAATTTAAGAAAGGGACGGAGCACATGGATGGACAAAGAGCATTGATTTATGCCAGATGCCGTCTTTTGAGCCCTCAGGGTGATTTTGACAGAGCACAAAGACAACAAGAGGTAATTAATTCTGTAAAAATAAAGATTCTATCTTCTGATACACTCTTAGATCCGCAGAAATTGTGGGAAATGTACAATGTTATAAAGGATAATATAGAGAGTAGTCCATTTACTATAAATGATATTCGTGCAGTTTTGAATTTAAAAGATGAAATTGATACTGATAAAGTTGGAAATGTTGTGCTTGATCCATATTTTGGAAATGTTCCTGCGAAGTATATTTATAGACCAAATGCAAATCCTGAAAGAGGATATTATATTATTGCATATGATCAAACTTATGAAGTAATTCACGAGATGTTGTCTTATATAATGGAATATCCAATTTTGTATAATGAAGTGCCAGTGATTTCTATTTATAATGCTACAGGAAATTATAATCTTACTAGGGATTGGGCAGCTGAATTAAAAGAAGATAATCCGCTGATAGTTATTAACCAAGATAATAGAGTAATACAAAATTTAAATGATCAATATACTGGAATTAGCATTTATAAATTTACAGAGGAAGATAAAACAAAGACTGAGGAATATCTAAAGAACTTTTTTGAAGTTGATGAAATTATTACTGATACCGCAGATGGGACAAAAGCTTATGCAGGGGAGGATTATGTGATTGTAATAGGAATTGAGGAAGGGATTAAAGAATAGTAGAAATGTCTTATAATTACCTCGATAAAATAAAATCAATCAAATATTATAAAAAAATGAAGTGGTATTGAACGTTTATATATGTATCTGATATAAACCTATAGTTAATATTTCTTATTTAATAATGAATTTTCTTAGTAATTATGGCTATTACGCCTGATAATAGAGAACCTGATTCAGATCCAGTAGGAGAAAGAGCACCTGTAAGAGAGGTTTTATCATCTATGATTGAAGGATGTCCGCATCCTATGTTTGTTGTTAGTGGTTCTGGAGAAATTATGGGTCAAAACCCGGCTATGCAAGCATCATTAATTATTCATTTGGGTGATTTAAGAGAATTAATACATGGTATGGTTTCAGAAATAAGAGATACTAACTCTACTAATTGTTCCCAAGATTCAATACTGGTTAATGTAGAAAATAGATGTATTGTATTTGATTTTTATATGTGGAGAGTTAAATTACCTGATTCTGATGGTGAATTTTATACTGTTCAATGTATTGATGTAACAGAGAGTTGTTTAGATAGAGGAATTCTATATACGTTATGGCACGATATAAGAAATGAAATAACAGTAATTCTTAATGGTTTTGATTTAGGGTTTGAAATGGAAGAAATAAAAAAAAGAGTAAAAGAAGCAGTTGGAAGATTAAAAGCAATAATAGAGGAAGGTTTAGACTTAAGAAGATCTCAACGAAATGGAGTAAAATATGAACCTATTCAAGTAATAGACACTACAAAAAAACTAGTGGCTAGTTACAAATATAAATTAGGAAAGAGAGTAGTTAACATAGATAATTTAGAATTACTAGTAAAAGTCTTTGGTGATAGTGCTTTGTTAAGCCACTTAATGCGGAATTTGTTAGATAATGCTATAAAAAATACAAAGAATGGAGAAACTATAGATATAAGAATATTTGAGAATAATGATATGGTAAGGATTCAATTTTCGAATCCTGGTGATTCAATTCCTCCAGAAATATTAGAGCATATATTTGAACCTTTTCATGAATCAGGAAGTAGTAATAGTTTTGGCTTAGGTATGCATATTGTCTATATATGTGCTACATTAATGGGAGGGCAAGTTGGAGTTGATAGAGATGATGAAAATGGATTAAATGTATTTTGGGTCGATTTACCAAGAGCGGAATAAGAAGTGATTAAAAGCTGAATCAAAAATTTTATCATCCCAAGGTTCAGGATTAAATTTAGGGCAGCATCCAGTTGTTTGTGAAGAATCGTTCTTAATTTGGTATTAAATGATGTAAATTATTATTGTTCAATTTTTACAATACAGTTTTTCTTTATTAGTATAAATTTGTCTTTCAACCTTAGAAATAACTTGGTGAGCTTGTCGAACCACGGAGAGACAGGGATTCGAACCCTGGGTCCGCCAAAGACGGACACTGCTTCTCCAAAGCAGCGCTTTCGACCACTCAGCCATCTCTCCAATAAATCAATAAATGATTACAGTTAAGTAATTTTACATTATGTATGTATCAATTTGCAATTAAACTATGGAAATAGATATATAGGAAATTGAAAAATATATTATTTATCAGTTATTTTTCTCCAAGCATTTCTTCCACCTCTTTTTTACCTTCTTCTCCTTCTTTTACCTGTTCTTTGTCAAGCATATGAAGAAGTGTTTGGAATTCTCCTAGATGAGCTTTTTCCTCTTTAGCAATATCAAGGAATACTTTCTTTAGATTTATATTTTCTGATTTTGCAGCTAGTTGTTCATAAAGGTTAACTGCGTCAAGCTCAGCTATCATTCCAATCCTAAGAAGCTCTTGATCTATTTTATCATTATTAACTTTTGATATATCTATAGGAAATTGTGCCAGCATTTTTGTTTTTATTAATAATATTAATAATTTAATTCTAAAGAAATGTGTTTAAAAGTCAAGTTATTTTATTAAATTTATTGAAAAGAAATAAAGAATCATAACCCCGAAAATTTTTATTGAATGATAGGAGATCACATATAAAGGGTTTAGTGTATCGGGTTCAACATAGTTACCAGTATTAAAAAAATATTGAAGTGCAAAGATTGAAGGTAGTGATATTAAAAGGAAAGTAATTGGTATTAAAATAAATTTTTTGGAAAATAATTTATTTATTGTTAATTTATATTTAACTATTAAAAGGGAGAAAACTGGCATTAAAAGAACATAATGATGTTCCCATACATCTTTATAAATTAAAAAGAAGTAACAAATCCATAGAGTGTAAGTCAATATTATATCTTTGTATTTAAAAGTGAAATAAAGTGTCATTAAACCAAAAGTAATTATAAAACCAAAGAACCATAGACGAGGTAGTGGTATATTTAAATATCTAATAAATATTAAATAATAAAGACTCTTGAAGCCAAGATTCCCTCCATGTGAGTACCAGCTGTCGCTGAAATTTTTGAGAAAAATGTTAATATCTTCTTTAAAAAATAGAAAATATATACTAGATGTAAGAATTATTATTAAAGCATTTAGTAATAATAATTTGAACTTTTTTAATCTTAAAAATAGGGGAGATAAAATTAATGCATTAGGTTTTACTAGTGGTGCAAGAAGGTATGAGTAAATTAATTTGGATTTATTAATCAATCCATAGATAGAATAGAATATTAGTGAGGTCATTAAAAAGCTGCATTGCCCCATATACATTTCTAGTAAGTATGGACTGAATATAAACCATGGAATACTAGCAAGTATAAAGGTTTTATTACTTTTTGATAATTTCCATGTTAAATATAAATTGAATAGTAAAAGTAATTCGTTTATAAAAATCCAAAGATAATAGGCAGTGAATGGAGCTAATAAATTAAATAGAACTCCAATTGAATAACCAATGAATGGTAGGTATCTATAAGGGTATGAGTATGGAGTTGATATGCCCTCGGTATCAAGATATAAACTTTTTCCTTCTAGTATATTATTACCAGCTTGATAAACAGCAAAAAAATCTGCAGCTTTTCCCTTTCTTAGTGTTGCATCATTGAAAAGGGAATTCAATTTATTGCTTAATACTAGTGTTAGTAGTATTAAATGTATGCAAAATAAGATTATTAATATTATTTTTGTTTTTTTATTCATTTTTAATTTATATATTTTGGAATTGATTTCATTATATATAAAAAATACTATTATAAAAATACTATGAAGAAGTTACGATAGATATTGTGAATTAATTGTAATTAATACGTTTTATGTAAGGAGTCTATTCAATCCCTTAGTGTTGATATAATTTTTATAACTAAAAGTACCAAAAGTTCTTGGTGTTTTCCTACCAGCCAGCAGGCAAAAATTTGCCCAAAAATACACTCGATATTTAAATTTTCCACCCAAGTGAAATTCCCCGAAACCCTGACTTTCAAAACCATACGAAAGATGACAGTATAGTTAATTTCAGGCATTTAATGATGATTATTTTATCAAGACAGCATAAGTTCAGGATTTTATGGGAATGTTACTATTGTAGTAGGCGATTGGTGGGTTCTACTATGATTAGTTTATTATAAAGTATGCGATATTTATCTAACCCGAACATACTATTGGAATTACTATGAATTTATGATAGCCTATAGATATAATGAATAATGTTAAATATATAAAAATTGAAGAGCTAGAAAATAAGATTAAGGAGGTATTAAGAGAAGTTTTGGATAATGATACAGAGTATATTGTAATGGTAGATAAAGAACCGAAAATAAAGATTAGTCCAATTGATAGAGATGATGGAAAAGAGTTAGTTTTTGAAAAAGAATTGAGTAATAAGAAGTTAAAAAAATTTATTCGTTAAAGTTGTAAATTTCATTAGTTCTTGTAAGACCATATTTTTCTCCGAAGTCGTTGATAATAATCACATAATGATTTACTCCTCTTGCCCATTTCCATCCATATGGTGCACATGAAGGACCACAGTAAGTATTTTGAATATCTTTAGCATTCATTCTGTCGTTACCATAACCGTTAATCATGCTTCTAGTGATAAAGTCTATCGCTTCGTCAAAGCTGTTAAATTCCCATCTGTTATCACCAGCACCTCCCCATCCCCAGCAATTTTTTTGTTTATACGAGAGACCAGTTTGGCATCCATTTGTTTCTGCAATTGCGATTGCTGGAATTAATTGCCAGTTGTTTACATTATATTTATCTGCTGCTTCGATGAAATCATCGCTATATTCAGCTAGTGAGGAACCATAATGATTGAAAAAATCTTCAAGTGTTAATACTCTTAGATCAACAAACCCAACATCGCTTTGAATTTTTTCATTATTTAAACTGGTAGAAATTCCTTGTATATTTTCATTATAATTCTCAGAGATAAGTGCTTCAATACTTTGTTTTTCTATGTCATCTGTAATTGAATTACTAGATTGGGCTTTTAAATCACCTTGTGATAATAAATTTAAAATATGCGGTCTTAATATAATAGTTAGTGTATCAATAATTATTGTTATTATTGTTAAATAGAGCCGATTTGGATATTTATGTTTAAAATTGATATACCAGTTTTTAATGGAATCAAAAGAAAAGGTATTTTTAAAACAGATTTTTTTAGGGGTTTTAATTCTAATCCGTATTTTCATTTGTTAAATATTCAAGTTCAATGCTAGCTTTAGAACTAATATCGCCTTCTAAATCAAGATCGATTGCTCTCTCAAAATTAGAATTAGCTTCAACATAATTATCAATTTCAGAATAAACATAACCTAAATGATAATATGCACTTGCATTATAAGGATTTATTTCAAGAGATTGTTTTAAATATTTTAAAGCATTATCTTTTTCATCATTATTTTCATATGCCCATCCTAAAACATCAAGAGCTTCTGCTTTTAGATTACTGTTAACAGACAGGGAACTATTCCAGTTTTCTACAACCTCTTTAATTAGATTTAGTCCCTCTTCATATTCTTCTAAGTAGTCTATATGAATTAAGGATAAATCGATTTTGTATTGTACTTGGTTTGATGTATTTAACTCTATTAGCTCATTGTATTGGGTCTTAGCCTGCATATAAAGACCAAAAATTTCTAATGTTTTAGCATAATCATATCTAACTGTTTCATCCTCACGATTTATATTTAAAGCTTCTTCAAAAGTATCTATTGCTAATTTTTGGTTACTTTGTTTAGTATATACTTGAGCTAGAAAGATCCAGGGTTGAATTTGATCTGAGTCTGTATTTGTTGCTGTTGTAAGATTCTCTGCAGCTTTATCCAAATCATTCATATTTAAATAACAAATACCTAGATACATATAAGCTGCATAATATTCATCATTTTCTGAAATAACTGACCCTAGTAAAGTAATAGCGTATGGATAAAGTTCTGATCTAATCATTTCATATGCTATTAGAGTATTGTTTTGAACAATATCTTCTGGATCTGATTTAGTCTTGTTTAATATCTCAATTAGATTATTTATTCTATCTTTTACTTCAGAGTCACTTATGTTTGTTGAATCGTTAAGATATTCTAAGGCTTTATCGGTTTCGCTATAGGAAAGAAGTGCGAAATAATAGTTTGTCCACCGGTAACCTTCATTATCTTCAGTTTCGATTTTCTCTAATGTCTTAATTGATTGCTCAATTTTATCTGGATAATAAGAGTATAATTTTACAAGTTCAATAGAATTCTCCCAATTATTTGGATTTTCTTTGTTAGCTTGCTCAAAATATTCTAATGCTACCTGTTTATCGTCTTTTTCCAAAAATAACTGGCCTAATTTATAGTGAAGCATATCAGGATTTGTTACTGTATTCTCACCATTTAATAGTAATTCAATGGCATCATCAATCTTGGATTTTAGAAAATAAATTTCAGCAGCTTTCAGATAAGATTCAATATTTGATGGGTCTGTATTTATAGCTAATTTATATTGTTCTAGTGCTTTTGAATATTGTTTATCGTTATAGTAATCATCAGCTTGGGCTAAATATTCAGTTGCATTTGTATCTTCTTGAGTATTATTAGTAATTACATAATATACAATACCACCGATAAGTGCGAAGCAGATTATTAT
>CAZNER010000046.1:0-15630 GCA_964572065.1 uncultured Candidatus Saccharibacteria bacterium | reverse complement strand
ATAAAAACTAATATCTTAACGAACATCAGAACATGGAAGCGACTTTGCGTGGGGGTGTAAAAAAAATCGTGAAACTTTTTTTCTAACTTCTTATCCAAATCTCGGAAATAATCTAACATGAGGAACACCTGCCGCAGTGTGTGGTGGAGAGCCTTCGGCTCCACACTGCATAATATATATTATATATAATATAAGTTAATAACAATATAATAAGTATAATATAGGAAACACTGTTTTTTGTGCAATATCCTGCATCCCTTCTGTTGGAAATGGTCTGAGTATATAAAGGAGCTTTCGGTTTTTGGCCTAATTTTCGCCATTTTCCGAAACACCCCAATGCAGTATTTTGCATTCCTTCGAGAAATGACATTTAGTTCTCACCATCCGCATATAGGATTTTTCGTCTTACAGCATTGTAAATATCATCCTCAAGTGCTGTTTTTACACAACCTAACTCCACATCCTTTACAGATTCAATAACATTATCATGTATTAACTCATCAATAATATTTAATTTTGTTCTATGGGATATTGTAGTTGGGTCTAATCCAAACTTAGTTGCAACTGTATCAGCAAACATAATTACTTTTTCCTTTGATGGAAATCTTAGTTTGTATCTGAAGTCACCTTTCTCCTTTCTAATCTTATCATTAACAGGTACTTGGTAAGAGTAGAGTAATAATACAATAGCAGCGTATGTAGATTTATTCATTTTTTAAATCAACTCCAAATACATCAAATATTTTCTTTGTTTGGTTTTTGTAATATTTCATATCCACATTACTCAAGTTAGAAAGATTAAATAATTTGTAACCATCCTGCTCTTTAACGTAATGATATATGTTTCCTTCTTCAGGCTTCATTTTAAAGGCTTCTAGAGCTTGTCGAGCAATATTTAAGGTTATACAGTTCTTGCTCTTATATTTGCTTCTAGGCTTACTCATACGCACATTCATTGCAAACCATTCTAATGGAAACTGCATCATGGTATAATCGAAGATGATTGGTTTAACATCCTCTTTAAACAAAGTAGCATGAGCCAAACGTTTGATGAGCTCTTTACATAATGTATTTTTAGTACGTGCTTTCATTACAACACCGTGATATATGATTCTATCATCCTTCGTTAGTAGAACGTAATTCTTGGCACGATAAAAATATCCAGCTTTATAATCATCGAAGTCTATAGCAAGGTCAACGGGTTTATTGAAGAAGTTGTGTAACCGTTTTGCTAATTCATTTTTGATGAGCTCTTTATCAATTTTATCAGGGTCGCAATTAAAATAAATACCATCAGTATCAATTTCTATTACAGATTTAGGATATAAATCATTTAATAAGTTAATAAGAATAGTGATGGCTTGTCTTCCAAATCCTGTTGTGGCTATAGCAATAGGTGCAAATCCAAATGCATGTTTACTTGAACCTTGTATACCATAAACACCACCGTTAGCTTTTACTTTACGGTTGTCACTTTTTGCTTTATCTATTTTGTGTTTCTCTTTTTTGTATCTTTGTTTGAAAACAGAACGTTCCTTCAAGAGTTTACTCACTAAAGCTGCTGCAAACCCTGGTTTCTTCAAAACCTTTATAATTGCTGTAGCATTTATTATATCATCTGGTATGTAATAGATGAAGTGGTCATCATGTTCTTCTATCAGAAATTCATCTTGGTATTCCTCAATAGCTAATAGTGTTGTAGTATCAGGAGATAAGTTGAATGTGGCCATAATTGTAGGGTACATTGATGAAAAATCGGCTTTATATACATTATCGAACCGTCCTTTTTTATGGATATCTATGATGGCTCCACGATATTGTGGTCCTTTCTTTCCATTAAAGATTTCTGGGTAACGTTGCTCATTGGAACCATCAGCAATAACATTAAGCCTCTTATATTCATCTCCCATCATAAGTAATCCTAAATCCATTGTAGTTAGACTAATAGCATAGTTGAGTGGAATCCCAAGGTCATTAGCGTTATATTCTATGTTGGTCCAATAGGCATCAAAAACAATCATTAAACGGAGAACATCATCTCGGTTATATTCAAGTAGGGTTTTAGTACCGATGTACTTATTCATTTCCTCTGGTGTTAGTGGCGGTCTAGTTTCTTTGAATCCAAAATGATTAGATACTTCCTTTAAACCACGATTGTCTACATCACCTGTTAGTGATTGGTCTAAATATGCAGATTGAAATACATCATAAACAACTACTCCAGGTATAAAATATCCGTCTCGACCACCTACTATAGGTTTGTCTACATTTTTGGAAAAAGTGTTTGTGTTAATATGTAAACGTTCACATCGTTTTAATAGTGTTGCTATATCATAATCCTTATTGTAAACAACAATTACATCTGGAGATATCTTAGCGTATTCCTTTAGAAACATTTTGATGAGTTCTTTATCATCCTTTGCATCCTTTTTCAAACCAAGAACATGTACCTCTCTATCGTTGGTGGCCCAAGCAATTGATGTAATTCTATCATCGAATGTGGGGAATAATAAACCTTCTGAAGTTTCTTGTTCGATATCGAGAAACAGGAATGTTAAATCTTTTTGTTTGTATTCTCTAAAAAAATCAGGATTCTCTAATCTATTACGAATAACAAAAGGAACATTATCCTCATAGGTATCTGCGTTTCTTTGATTAGACAATTGATAGCGAGTATCAAATGAATACTTAAAGAAGTTCTTTTTATTAAAATCAGATAATGCTATAGCATCCACATACTCACGTTTAGCACCAAGAATAGGTAATTCCTTTCTCGTATAAAAAAATGGTTGAATAGGAGCCTTAACTAATTTCTGTTTCCCATTATACCATATTTCAAAATATTCTTTTTTGCCTTTAACTTTTGACCGTACTTGTAATGGAACATCCATTTTATCTTTCTCCTTTCATCTATGAGGTCATTATTGAACAGCCGATTTAGGCCTCTTTTTCGGGTGTTTTTTGCGGTTCGGTTTTTTGAACGCTATTTGCTATGTTTGATATAGCACCAATACTGACCTTATTTTCTTTGCCAAATTTGGATTTATATATAACGTTATTATGTATATATCTATATGATTTACCCTCATTAATTAATTTTAAAACTTCCTCCACCGTTTTTTCTGGCAAATTAGAACGACCTACTTTACCCTTCTTCAATGCCTTTTGGTATCGTTTACTATTCTTAACTCGTTCTGATATATGTTTACTTTCTTCTTCAGCCATCCATGCCATCATTCCAAAAAAGAAATCCCTTATAACGTTACCCATAGCACCAGGAAGATTAATATTTTCTATCCAATTCTCTTGCACTGAATGAAACTGAACATTATAAAAAGACAAATATTCAATTGAATTTTTTAATTCTGTAGGGCCTTTTCTTGTCCATCTATCAATAGCCCATACAACAACATGATTTATTTGTTTCTTTTTTACCATTGTTAAAATTTTATTATATCCAGGTCGTTCTACATTCTTATATGCTGAACGAGCATGGTCTTTAATTACATCTACTACTGAATAACCATTCTTTTCACAAAAAGCTTCACATGGTTTTAATTGTGATATTTCTGTTTGGTCTTCAGTAGATACTCTAATGTATATTACTGCTTTATTCATAGTGTTTGCACCTTTATTCTTACAACTTCGTCTTTTTCATTCTGATGTATCTTAATCCTAATCTTTTGACCTTCACCATTGAATCCTTCAAAAACATTATTCGTTTTTACTTCTTCATGGCCGTGGTCAAATTTAATTATAACTGCATGTTCTCTAATATCAATATCTCGATTCATTTTAATTCCTTTTCCTTTATTAGATAGTATAGATTGCTATATAAAGTTATCGCTAAAATAATAGGTAATAGTATAGCTTCTAACAAAGCTTCACCAAAAAAGTTAGTACATATATGTACCGTGTAATCTTTACTAAAGTAAGCAAGAACTATAATAAAAGTAAGAATGATGCTACTAGAAGCACCAAACATCTGGCCATATACTCTAAAGTATCTTAATATTTTTCCACATATTGACATCCTGGACACACCCAACAGAGTTCTTCATTAACTTTATCATCATGCATTGGTACGCCACAATGTGGACAAGAGTGGGGGTATTTCATTCTATAACCTCATACATTACTTCACCTTTATCGTTTTTTGTAAATGCTATTCTAGGCCAAACGGGATGATAATCAAATCCTGTTTTACCACATTTACACATTATCATATTATGTATCTTATTGGATTCTAGGATGTCTCCACACCATAAGCATTTAACTTTCGTTGTCATTTCTATACATTTCTCCTTTTACATCACGATAGTATTTTAATAGAGCTTCAGTTGAGACGGGAGTAAAATTCCACATATCGACACCTACATTAATAATTGGAACATTGTCAATTATCTTATGTTTCCAAGCGGTGTGAACATGACCACATACTACAAAGTCAATAAAGCGTGGAATCTCTGCGATAGAACGTGGTGGATGGTGTTTCATTAATATTGACTTTCCACCAAAATGTAAGATAGCACTTATCAAGTATGATTTAGTACCATTGTTTCTATCATGATTACCTTCAACATGGATTATTTTTCCGTTAAGTTGTTTTTCTAATTCTAATGTTGTATCACTATTACCAAAAGCAAAATCTCCAACATGGAAGACTACATCATCTGGAGAGACACGATTATTCCAGTTTTCAATAATAGTTTGATTCATCCATCCTGCTCTTGCACGTTTTTGTTCCTCTGAAGTAAATACTAAATAACCGTTGATGAGGTCTGACTCTTTATAGAATGGTCTATTACAATATTTTATGATATTGGCATGATTGAAATGACAATCACTAGTAAAAAATATTTTCATTAGAACTCTTTTCCGTGTTTATATGGTCTTTTAATATTCTTATCCATCTTACCTCTCACAATGGTTTCCATATCATCAAATAATTTATATGCTCCACACATATCAAATAACCGAATAAACACATCAGCTATTTCTTCTGCTGGAGATTCATCTTTTCTTAATTCTTCTAATGCTTCAGAGATTTCTGAATGAATCAGAGCTAGTTTTTGTGACACGAAAGCCTTTTGAACTGCTTTTATCTCTTTATCTGTTAATTGTGTTCCAAATTTTAATTTTTTTAGAATAACCATTTCGTCCTTGTGAAATCCTTTTTCAACTGCTGTGTTGTGACTTTGTTTTATATATTCATTAAATTCCATTTTTATTCCTCCTTTTTATGTGATGCCCAGATATGATTAACTAATATCATAGACATAAAAAAGTTAATTAAGATTACAATATATAAACCAACATGATAAATTACCATGGGTTGTCTAATTGTAAATCCATTTGTTAAAATAGCTTCTTGACCTGATAATAAAGCTGATACACTAATATCTATGGCCCAAAGAGCAATGAGTGTCATCATAACACAAAATATAGTAATATAAACATAAGAAGGCCCATCAACTTTAAGATTCATATGATATCTCCTTTTTATCTAAAACATGTTTATAAATTTTTATTACTATACTTAGTTCATCTGAAGGATTCTTCTCAAAATCAGCAACTGCTTTATTATATCCATCAAGTATTTTATCATCTGGATATTCCATTAACCTTGCACCCATTTCTTTTTTAAGGGTTTTCAATAATAATTCTCTTGCTATAATATTCATTTATCTCTCAACTCCTTTAAATCTGCAAACAATGCAGGATATACTCTATGTGCTTGGTCAAAAAGTTCCTGGGCCAATGCACGAATTTCCCATTGAGCACTTTTAGCTAATCGTAATTTAAGAAAGTTTCTAAGACTTCTTGCATTACATGTAAATGATATATGTGTAAAAAATGCAGGTGGTAATACATATCTAGCATCTTCTATAGGAACACCTCTTTTTATTAAATCTTCATAGGTATTATATGTTGCAATCATCATAGTTTTGTAAGTGTTAAAGATAGTAATTTCATCTTTGGTTGCTTTAGGTGTGTACTTGTCTATAGTAGGTGGAACTACATAATCATTAGAGGATGGTTTAGCATGTCTATTACTCATTTGTAGAAATGAGAATCCAATACGATGTCTAACCAGTTGATGGGTTAATGCTCTTGAGATTCCAGATACATGAAATGTAAAGTTAATATGTTCAAGGACTCCAAGATGTTTTACTTTTAATAAACCTTTAACAAAATTAATATCAGAAAGACTTGGTACAAGAATATCACCAATTTCCAGTTCATCTTCAGCATCCATTTTTACCCTATCATAATCTAATTTTGCGAGTTTGTTCTTTCTAGTGCTTTTTGCTAACATTGCTATTAAAGGTATAGCATTTTCAGTATAATTAATCAGTTCTACGTTCATTTTCAGCACACTCCTTACATATATGTAAACTAAACATTTCTTGTGGTTTTTTTATCTGTTTGCATATTTCACATTTTCTTATTCTATTCATTGGATTCCCTCGATTTTACAATAGAAACGATAAGGACACCATTTACACATTTTCTCTGTTCTTGGATTCTTTGGAAATTTACCTGTTTTGATTGCTTCTAACATCTGTTCTCTAATATGAAACATTTCTTCTTTAATTTTCTTTTGAGCAGGTGTGTCATATTTTACTTTTCGCCATTCATTGTTGTACAAAAAGAAGAACAAAAAGAACTCTATATCCATGCCAAATTTCTCTTTAACAAGAATACGATAAACTTCAGCTTGTCTTCTATAGTTTTTAGATAGGACAGCTTTAGTATTTGTTTTCCAATCAATAACAGTATTTGTTGCTGGATATATAAAATCAATATAACCAAGCCATTGTTTTGCTTTTACAAATCCTTCTGTTACTGGTACTCCTTCAAAATCTTGTTTCGCTAACCATGTTGCATGATTACGCAAACACCTAACAATCTTCTCAAAATCTTCTTGAGCTAAGTCATTTTTCCAATATTTTTTCATTATCTCATATGTGTGATAAAAAATATCTTGTTCTTCCATACCCAACTCAAAAACATGTTTATAGAAATAGTCAAGTGTATCATGCACAATTGTACCAACTTCCATACCCTTCGTATTATAATACATTGGTTCTAAACCTAATGTCTTTAAGTAATATGCGAACGGGCAATCATTATAAAGATTTAATGAAGATTGGCTAATGTCGGTCATACTTCTATACCTTCCAAACGATATGTATAAATATGCATGGCTATTACAGCAAATGTTCCCACTAAAACACCCCATTGTTCCGTTTGAATATAAATAACATATCCTATAATTAAAAATACTAAGCACAATGGTAAGATTATTTTATATGGAGCTCTACCAATTAAATGTGTATCTTTTACATTTTGACTTTTGAGAGCCTTATTTGATAATTGACTATCTTTTTGCTGTTGTTCTTCTGTTTTATCATGGGTGTCTATTACAAAACCCATTCTCGCCCTAGTTCTCCACCAAACAGGTCTATATCCAAGTTGTACGGCTTTACGATAGTGTAGATACTCATGTAGTAAACCACACATAATTGCAAGTAGCATTGCTTTAACTGCTTCCACAAGCAATAGAGCACCAAAGTATCTATCAATAATACCAATTAACAACACTAGAACAATACCGACCATTATAGTTCGGCCAAGCCAATGTTTAAAATTTATATTTTCTCCTTCTTCTCTAATATTATCACCTCCAATTATATTGTTGTGGTGGTGTTTTATCACTACCATATGTTTTACCTACAAAATGCAATACCACAATGAAAATGTATACTGCAATTGTAATAGGGAATATAGCATGTCGTAAAAAAATGTACACATTATTAATAGCAATATAACCAATTAAAGCTAATGCTGTCATAACAATAAATGCACATAGTAACAACCAATCGAAATAACTCAAGATAATCCCTCTTTTATGTTAGATGCTAATTTTTTTCCTATTCCAGAAATTTCCATCAAATCTTCCGTATTTGCTTCAGCAATACCTTTAACACTCCAATCAAAGCGATTAAGCAACTTTATCGCACGTTCAGAGCCGATACCATATAACCGAGATATAATATCTACTTTTACCTCTTTTGGGCTTACAATGCGTTTATGGGCCTTTGTACGCTTGGTTCTAATTGGAGTATAATTGGTTTGTTTAGCTTTATTCTTACCATCATAGTGTTTATCAGCTAAATCTACGATGAATTTACCAAGAAAGTCACCACAAAACAGGATGGTTACATGATGTCTTACTGCTAAAGATGTTAATGAACCAATGATTACCTTTGGATTAGTTGAACTAAAATAATTTATCATATCTTGTATGCCATCAAAACCAATAAGTAAAAATGGGTAATCATATGATTCAACTAACTCATGTAATTGCTTTCCCAATAATCCAGAATATACAGAATCAAGGAAATCATATTTTTTATATTCAATACCAATTACATCATCAATTGCATAATCACCAACTTCAAGAGTAGCCACTTCAACATCAGTTAATGTTACTGAATTACCATTCTTAATATAACGTTTGATGGGATTAATTCGTTCTTTTTCTCGGTAATCTATTGTTAATATCATTTTTTATCACCAAATAAAGTACATCCATGGCAATAATGTCCATATTCATCTTTCAACATATGACATGATGGAAATCTTGGTTTTATTTTAGATACTTGATACTTTGTTTTGCGTTCATCATAACGGTTCCAACCCAAAGTAGATAAGAATTTAACAATAGATTCATCTGAATATTTTAGAAACTTCATCCATGACACTAATTCAATCTTCTCAAAATGTGATGGATTGCTCTTTTTTGCAAGTTCAATCAAACAAGGTACACCTAAATCATATATAGATGATAATACACCCGTTGATTTACTTTTTAAATGAGCAAATTGTTCATAATCTACTTCTATTAACTGTGCTCTTCTAACAATCTTAAATCCAGGTAGCTTCTCAGTAAACTCTTTTAGAGTAATACTAGAGTGAGGTTTAGTTGGAATTTTACCTGGCTTTACAGCAAGTTTCAATATATAAGGTAAACCTTTGTTAAATTCTTCTACAGTGAGTGCACGACAATATAATCCATTCCAAACTGGTTTTCCATTGTTATCGGGTCGAATATATTTTGCTGTTGGATAACGTACAAGAAATCGCAGCCTACCAAATGTTGGTGCATCAAAACATGTAAGTTCTAGTTTCTCTGAAATATAAATTTGAGTTGAATACATCAACGTTTTAAGTTCTGCTTTTTCCTCATCAGTTTTTACTAATTGTTCTTTGAAAAAAGGAAAAATATGAAAACCTTTACCACCAGAGAATGCAATTAGAACTGGAACACCAAGTTTCAAATGGAAATCTACTATCTTTTTACTTTCCTCATAAGCAACATTAAGAGGTTGTTTTTCTCTGATTGCACTATAAGCATCTATATCGTAAAATAAATTGTCAAATATGATAGATTGCTCCGTAGGGAAAACATAGGTACTAACAAACAATGGTGCATTACCTGAAATAAATTTTATAAATCTATTAAAGGCTAATTGATTATCGCAATAAAATTGTCTGGGTGTGCCAATGAATCTAGGAGCAATATCGTACATCTACAATTCGAACTCCATTTCATCATCTTGAACGGGTTTACTTTTTGATGGTGTTGGTGGTGTGATTCCTGCTACCTTTTCCATCTCAGCAAATACACCTGATTTGAAGCCTTGGTCCTCAAGGGATTTGACTGCTTTACGATGCATAGAGTAACCATTCTTTCCAGTAATCTTAACTTTCCCATATAACTTCGAGAAACCTGTTAATTTGAAAGATTGCATGATAAACTCATTTTTTAAGTGTTTCAAGCTGATAACAGTATCAACCCTATGAATGTTATCTTTCTCTCCAGCAGGTCGTTGGCCACAATCAAAGAAAACTGAGTCTTTATTATCCTCTCTTTTCATTTCGGCTGTGAACAAGATGTTATAAGGTAAACGTTTGAGTTTGTCTATCCAATTGTAATTGTGTTGGTATTTAATAACAGCCCAATCACCCCAACCTGATAGTGCTTGATATGCAGAATCTCCTTCTGACATGGCTTTGTTCTCTGCTCGTTTCTTAGCAAAGTATTCACCAAGACTATCACCATATGCTTTTCGGGTGTAATAATCTTGTGTTGCTTTCCAAGCTTCTTCCAAAAGTTCTACAACGAGCCATCCATGTTTTCCAGTTTTTTGTTTATGCAAATCTAATTGTTTAACCGCTTGTGCTGTTGAAGAGATTAATTCTTCATAATTATTCACAGGATAAACTAGAATACGATTACGAAACTCTTGAGGTACAGTACGTAGCAACTTGGTTAAACCAGTTGGTCGGTCTGGGTACAGGATGCACATAAGAAAATCATCTGGTTTCAATCCTTTTGATTTCAGATAACCAGGAACACTCAATGCGAATGCTGTTTTTCCTGCACTTGATTCACCAAAAACAATCATTTTTTCTGTGTTTTCAATTTCTTCGTTAAACTCTTCAAATGTGTATGGTTTAACTAAGTTTTGTTCCCACAAAGAACCTGCCTCATCTTTTGATGGTTTTTTATTTGTTGGCATATTTATCACATTTTATAAAGAAAGAAAAGTGTGTGTTTAAAGACTAAACACATCACTATCGTCTTCCTCTTGTTTGCTTTCCTCTTTTTCTGTTTCTTTTTCTGAAGGCTCTTTTTCGCCTTCGTTGTCAAGGTCAACATCTACGGTGTCTTCATCGCTTCGTTTTGGAATTAGATTGTATGGTATGGAATCCTTTGTTCCTTTAACGAAAACTGTCTTTGTAAACACATTATCTTCTCCTGATTTTTGAATGGTTAAACCAACAATAATAATTGATGATTGACCAAACTCTAAATCATCGGCGTGTAAGAAGATAGTCTTATCGAATTTACCAATGGAGCTATTATCCACGATTCGATAATAAGCGTAGGTTCCCTTGTCATTTTCTCCTGCATCTGCTTCTTCAATCCAGGTTCGTACCAATTTGACATCAGTTTCATCATTGCTAACAGAAATATCTATGTTTTCTAGATTGATTTCTTCGCAGAAGCCGTCAATTTCTTCATTGAAATATGAGTCAAAATCAAAACCAAAATCACCAGTGATTTCCTCAAATTCAATGTCTTTTCCAAAGATTTTTTTGCCGAATTTGTTATCAGCACTCATTAAGGTTGCTTTATAAACTTTACCACGTTCTAAACCTTTACAAGCAAGTGCTGCATCATCCCAAAAGTTACCTAGAGCAAATACTTGTTTGCCATCAGGTTTATCCTCTTCAGTAAGAGGCACAACAAGACATGAAAGGTCACAAACAACACGTTCTCCTTTCTTAGTGTTAATACGTCTTGGGTCTGGTGTGAGCAATGGATAAATAGCATAAGGTTTACCAGATGCACCCGAATACTTTCGAGCCAAAATGGAAAAACCAAACCTGATTTTAGCTTGACTATTATCCATCATTTGACATGCTTCATCATTTTTGATGATTTCTTTCAGTTCACCAAGGAGTTCTTTGACATCCTTGTCTTTTGCTGCTGCTAGTGCTTTTAACCCCTGGACAATCTCCTGGGGAATTTTATTTTTTTCTGTCATATTTTCTTCCTCTATTTTATATCTCTAATTTTCTTCAGATATGTTGTAGAACCAAAGACAACACGTTCAAAGTATTTATCTTTTTCGTCTATGGCTGCTAATCTAGAGAACACATCTGGTGATTCAGCCGTACTTTTTTCTATCTCTCCAAGACTTCTATCGGCTGTTTCCTTGGAGCAATTATCCCAACGTTGTTGCAATAATGGTAACATTGACAGCCTTCTAACATATACTTCGGTTTTACCTTTAACTTTTTTCCTTTTTACATACACTCCTTCCTCTCGTAGAGCATCATAAACATCTAATGAAGATTTTATTATTTTGTTTCTTCGTGCTTTTGCTACAGGGTCTATGATTAATAATGATTCAATGTGTGTTATCATATTTTTCCAGATTGGTAGGTATAATCTTCTGGCATATAGTACATCGGTTTTATCAATAGTTGTTCGTAGGTCCAACAAGGCATGATGTACACTCAACTTGAGTAACATATCATACAATCTAGTTACAAAGTGCTCTAACTTTTGCCTAGTTTTAGGTGAAGCATCTAGAACTTGAATAGCAAACTCCTCTAATGCACGTAAAATATCATCCCGTACATCAGTAGGTATTATCATTGCATATTTTCCATCTTTATAATTATTAACGATTTTACCAAACCGACCAAGAATGTTTTTTTCCATTCGTTCTATGTTTTTTCGGTCCATGTTCATTAATTTAGCAATATGTTTTATGATTTCTAATCGTTGCTCTAATGTAACATCTTCAAAAATAGGGATTAAACGGTCTATAAAACCTGTTTTAAGCACTTTTTCGGCCAAATTATCTGGCGGATAAGAAGTTAAAATAAATGAGGCGTGAGGTTTAAACTCAATTTTATCAGCACCTAATTTTTTAGATATATAACAAGAGGAATCCCATAATGGATTCATTGTAATTTGCATTAATGTCATAGTATCTTTACTATATTCGGCTGCTGAATCAAATATTACAGATGCTTCTTCCATACCTATAATATCGGAAGTCTTTAAGAGTCCATATGTTTTAACATGTTGTTTCAATTGAGGGTCATAAACAATAGTCCCAACTAGACCTGCATCAGTCGTAGTTGTAAGTGAATCAAATTGCAATCGTAGATGTTTACAAAGCGTTTCAGCTACCCCAAACCCTGCTCCTTTACCTGTTGCTTGTGGTTTGATGAGTAACATATGTGTTCTAATATCAACTTTTCGAGCTCCAACATGATAATAGACATTTTTACATAACGCTTGTCCTAATACGACATGCAGCATAATTTTAGCATACGTATCATTCTTCACTGATGATAATGAAAAATACTCTACAAAATCATTAATGAATTTATCTCCGTCATGTTTCATGTTCGCTCACTATATATGTTGAATCTACTATTTATAATTTTGGGCTAATCTATTTAAAGGGTAACTTTACTTTCACGTAAACAGTAACCTTTAGGTTCCGTTGCTCCCTTTGGATAATACTCTATAATCTGTTTTTTTCGATTCATTAGAATGGTGATTGCTCTAGAAACTTTTCGATTCACATTTTTTCTGCTATCATTGGTTTCTCTCGTAATAATTGTAACTATTTGTGGTTTTGTAATAAAAGGCTTCGCATTTTCTTCTATTATTTCTAAAACAGTATCTACGGTTGACATCTTTCTTTTCTCCTTCGTCTTTCTTCTAATATATCTACAATAAATGAATAAAATACAAATGGTAAAATAATTCCATACATAACATATTCAATTTTTGCTTCATTAAAATGATTAAATAGAACATAGACAGAACCATCGTTCTGCATAGCAACAAGTAGAATAATGTAAAAGTTCATAGTAATAAAAAACATCATTCTTGAACCTATTTTTCTACACAAAGCTCGGTGCTTCTCATTCATTTTATCAATTCCAATAGTTTTGCTTCCGATAATTTTACAAATTCATCTGGTCGAACACTTTTATCATCAACATGGAACCCTTTAGAACCTGCCCATGGTTTAGCCATATAGATTTCATCGTAAGGAACATCATATTTTTCTAACCATTCAGTTAAAATAGGAAGTGTATACTTATTGATTAAACCTAAATTATTTTTATGCGTTCTCATATTTCTAGATGTAGATATTTTAATATAATATCCTTTTTCTTTGTATTCCCTTAGTTTTTCAATTACATCTATTTTGGGTTTTTTATAAATATAAGGTACATGCTCAGAACCTGGATATTTTTCACATAATGTACCATCTATATCTATAACAATACTTTTATCTTCAGCTATCTTTGTTTTGTATCTATTCCAATCCTCTGTAGTTCCCCAATCCAGATAATAATCAGTTGGAGCAATGAAAAAAGCCACATCTTGAATCAGTAATTTATAGATAATATGAGATACATACTTATTATCATAGTCTTTTATACTATTGTATGCTCTCATAAAATCTCCTGCATTTTTAAAGTAATAACCACCAACACAAAATAGGTTTGATATAACTTGTTTTTCTACAATATTACCTATTACTCCATTTGTAGTTTTTTCCACATAACTTTTATTACCTGCATTGATTAAACCACATGTGTTTAAATCACCAACTACAACAAAATTTTCGTTCCAGTTGGCACCATCTAAATAGAAATAACCATCGCAATCTTTTATAAAAATTGCATCTCCTTCAGCAATAGATGATTGTGTGATACCATCATATATAGTTTGTGTTTGGTCTTTAGTTTCATGAGACAATGCAACCATTTCTACAGATACATCAAAACATGATTCTATATCATTCACACACTTACTTAATAATCCTCTTCGTAATTCATGGTCGTATAACCCAATGAGTAGAACACCATCAAACTGTTCTGGATTCAATCCTCTAATTGATTCTGTAACCATATAATGGCCACTAGGATGTTTTAATGCGTATTTAGGCACGTCTACTTCATGTCTAGTTGATTTTCCTGCTATCGGTAATACTAAAAACTTTTTCATAACAATTCTCCTATTTTTTCTATTATTATTTTCTCCATTTTTTTATCTTTGGTATATGCGAGTAATCGCACAATTGTCATTAATTTAAATAAATCTACAACATCCCGATTTAAATCATGTCTAATGATAATTCGTTCTATTTCTGTATATACTAATCTTTTAAGGTAATCATATCCTAATGCAACCTTAGTTTTATCTCTAATAGAATCATCCATACGTAATGACCATTTGAGTTCCATCTCCTGGTATAATTTTCCTATGTCTTGGAGTGGAGAATCTGAAAATGGGTCATGCCAATCTATTAAATAAATCTTATCAGAAAATATCATATTTGATAGTGTGAAATCACCATGACAAGGACCATAAAATGTTTCTTCTTTACCTAATTTTATTAGTTTAGTTTGTACTTTATCAGTGATATTTCTATATTTAAATTTTGTTTTATCATCTATTTCAGCCAACTTTTCCAAAAACGGTAAAACTCGTAATCGTTCTTTATGGGATTTCTGTAAATTCGTATGAATCATGAATGTTATATTACCTGATATTTCCATAAGTTTTTTATAGTTATCTTTTTCAAGCACATCAAGTATACTTTTACCATCTATGTATTCCATCTCAAACGCAAAGTAATTTTTCTTTTTAATTTCTCTTATAACTCTTGGAACATCCATATAATGATTCATTAAACTATGATTCATGATAGTATATGCATTTTTTTGTTTTTCACATTGTCTTTTTAATCTTTTTGGATTAGTCTGAGTAGATTTAATAACTACCAATTGATTGTCTTTCGTTTTTACTTGTAGATTAAAGCCTGAATATCCTTTTAACATAGTTTTTAATCTCCTGTAGACTGTAAATAATTTTTACAGGATAATATATGTTGTACTTACTTATATAGTTTTGCAAATATTTTGTGCAATCTAAACCAGCTTTTGATAAATAATGTGCTTGTAACACCCTACCACCATCACCTTGAAATGAAGCTCTATGAACATGGA
>CAZNER010000045.1:0-16041 GCA_964572065.1 uncultured Candidatus Saccharibacteria bacterium | reverse complement strand
TGGTTGTCCAGACATTTTTCCCCTATAACTACCCCTTTTTAACTTTTAAACAAATTTATTCACACATTTTAATAATAGCTTATTATGTCAGACATTCAAAAAGAATTAGAAAAAGCAAGGATATCTAAAGACTGTAAAGATGCACAAAATGTCTTCAATAAACTCAATGAATTATCTAAAGAATTAACAGATATGGACATCCTTAAATTCCTTGAGTACAGAGAATACCTTTTAAAAAAGGCAGAATATTTACAAACTGGTCCTTATAAAAAACCAGTAATGAATAATATTGAGGCTAAATTTTTAGAGGCTTTAATAGAAGAAGATTATGTAGATTTCTATGAAGAAGAGTATTAATCAATATTATAATAGCTTAAATATACGATCTTCTTGGAGTAAGTAGAAGTAAAACTCTCCCACTGGACTAACCAATGTATTAGATACAAGTTAGGTGTTACTGAGAGCTACAGATAACTTTACCAGTGTCAATTTTTAATTTATAAACACACTAAAACACATTAAAATGAAAATATTCAAAATATTTACTTTAGACTCTGTTGATTTATCCTTTTGTAATTGTAGAGGGGATTATATTTTAGGAGATACCCCTTCATCAGGATATTCCTCTTTAGAGGAGGCAGAAAAACAAGTTGAAAAATTAATTAAAGAGGAAAGGAACAAACTTACTTGTTTTGTAATTTTACCTATTTACATAAAAGACTAATTAATTAGTGTGAATCTCCTTCAGGTAATGCTGGGGTGAACTTTCTTTCTTTCTCTCTTCACTAGTTGTAATATTCATCTACAACTGAGTGCAGAGGGTAAAAAACTCAATAACTTTCCAAGATGTTGAGGACACCAGTTTCATATCTTATGAGCTACATTTAGCCATTGGTCAATCAAGGGGTAGGAGTACTTGCACTAGTGACACATCCAGAGAAATCACTTTTGTACTACACTTGAGGTCGCACAAACCCAGCAAATAGTATTAGATATGTTTTAGGTGTAAAACACATAAGATTACAACAATTACAGTTGTATGTAATCCTATCTACGTAGTTAATAGATAGAAATTAAAACTCTGTATTTGGTGAATTAATTGTACTGTAATATAATTAATAAATCCAAAATTTAAGCCTAACAAGCTACACAGTATATTGTGGTTGAGTAACAGTGCAATAAGCCTTTATGGTGAACAGTATAACAAGGACTCTGAACAAACTCTTGTAATCCTATTGATATACCAATAGGTATTTTTTTATTAAAAACTCAATAACTTCCCAAGATGGTGAGGGAACGTAGCTAACCTATATTCGATTGATTTAGGTTTGGATGAACAAACTAAAACTAATTAACATGAGAGAAAAAGAAAAACAGCTTTGGTCTGACAAGGAAAATGAAACAAAAGAATTCAGTAAAGAAGAACTAAAAGAACTCGAAAATATACACGAAAAGATTAGAAGTGTATTGATAGATTATAACTGTGAAGAGTTTGGAGACTGTATCATTGATGAAATTTGTGAAGCAGTAGGGATACCTCCAACGACAGTTTATTACGAAGATTAAAACAAATTAAAATGAAAAGAGTAATAAGAGACACTCACGACAACATCACTCATGTATATTGGTGTACGCATAGTGGTAGTTACTAGTATAAAGAATATTATTTAAATTTTAAAAACAAAAAGATGACACCAGAAAAAGAAACAACAAATTATTATAAAGAGATGAAATTTGTCTCTTTATCAGGAGTAGCATTAACAGTATTACTAGTATTCTTAGGATACTCAAATTTAACCATATTTACAGCATCAGTATCATTTGTATTGATAATGATGACATGGAATATGGACGACAATAAAAAATATAAAGATATTGTGGTTGATACTTGTGAACCAATTAAATATAATTGGGGAATAGAAACAATAGAATTAACATCTTGTTGTAGATATCCTATTATTCATGGTAAAACTACTTGTCAGAATTGTAATGCTAAAATAGTTAAATATGAATAGTTATCAAACAAAAAGAAAAAAACCTGAAGGTAAGAAACTTAATAGAATAATTAGAAGGTGGTATAGAGGATACATGAATATTGGGTGTCTGTATATGTCACCATATGATCATAAGCTTAAAATGAGAGCTGATGAGTAATTTTGAAATCATTATAGTAGTACTAATCATATGTCTTGGTTGGTTTGCAACAATTTGTAAAACAGAGTAATAACAATTAAATCAAAAAAACATGTTTGAATCAGAAAAAGTATTTTTAGCATTTTTAGTTGATCTTGATATAAGAGAGGAAATGGATATCTCTTTAATTAAAGATCAAGAAATTGATTTATCTGAACCGTTTGAGTATGAAAGGGAATAAGATGAATTTGAAGATGAGATTACCTCGAACATATAGTCCAGGAGAACGTAAATTCTGGGCTATTAAAGAGGTTTTAGAGAAGAATGATAGAACTTTGGAGGAAGAGTATCATTTGATACAAGAAAAGAAGTCTACATTAACTAGATCTCAAAGAGATTATGTTGAATTAATGGTAGCATTTAAACAAGAATTTAAAAATAACAATGAAGAAGAATAATTATGGCACATATTAAAATTTTAGAGGAGCCTTTTAGTAGGATAGAATTAGGCGAAGGTAGAGATTATGGTATAGGATTCTCGCTTATTAAAAAAGTAGGGAATAATAAATATCAACCATTGATACCATTATCAGCGTGTAAAGATTATCTTAATGATATTGTACACAGTGAAGAGTATAATTCAGTTCATGGGTGTGTGTATGGATTTGAGTATTCACATTCAAATTATTTTGAAAAGGATAATAAGCATGGCTATTTAATGGTAGCACCTGTTCATTATAACAATGGGGAGGAATGGTCTAAATATGGGGAGGCTGAAAGATGGTTTTTTGGAAATAAAACAGGTATATTAAAAGTATTGAGATACTTTGAAGATAGACTTGGGTTAAAAAGAACTGAGATATTTGAAACTACCAATTATGATGGTGATAAAGTATTTATGTTTAAGTTTGATAGATTTTGGATGAAAGAAACTATCCTGATTAGTCTTTATACTTTACTTATCAGATATTATTTCAATTATACTGACAAGAATATCAGTAGAAAGAGATTAGTTGAACATAAGCCTTTTATTGACGAGGATTTATACACATTTGGAGAAGCAACTAGGACTAATGTTATTTATAACTTTAAGAAGCTAGTATATTTAAAAACAAAAAACTATTCTGTAGCACAAAACTTTGATAGAATTCATCAGGTTCATAATCACGGTATTGTAAAAGGAATGTCATATTTAATGGAAAATGAAGAGTTTAACAAAAATTAGTAACTATTTTATAAACGAGTGCCCAGAACCAATTGATCATTTAGATGAAGATGGTTACCAATTAGCTCATGAATATTATAATATCTTTTATGCCAGGACTTTTGATGAAGTAATGGAGATACTTAAAAGTGTAAAAAATAAAATGCTTAAAGACACTTGGAGTAATGATCTTGATACTTGCAGAAGTGCTTACAATGAGATAGTTACTTTAATTAATACAATGCAAGATGGGGGTACTTACTTTGATGAAGACTTTGAGTTTGTATTAGAAAAAGTAATTAACTTTGAGAGAGCTAACTACAATGCAATAAATGATACCAGGAGTAGTACACTCAAAGAACTTGAGAATAATTGGGCGTTTGAAGATAAATTTTAGAATTATGAAACAGAATGCAAAAACATTTAAAGAAGGAGTAGAAGTAATTAAGGAAAGAGTTGAGGATATCAAAATGATAGTTGTCAATAATTATTCATTTGATAATGAAAAAATGATCCTCAACTGTAAAGACCTTGATGAATACTACTATATTTTTAGGAATAGATTAAGGAAGAATTTTAAAGATGTAGATGCTATGATAGAAATCACATCATATACAGAAGGATTCCTTCATGGTATCAAGCATAGAGCAAAATATTATTAATATGGTAGAACAAGATGAAAAAGTTAACCTAACAGAATGGGTTGAAAAGAATGTTAATAATCTTATGCTGTCTGCAGACTCTAATGACATAGGATATGCTATTAGAAATCTATTTACTATTAAGCAATTTATAGATATATTTCATATAGAGGATATATCTTATTTAAAATACTATGGGAGTAAAACTCTTGTGTATCTTGATACTGATGTATATGGAGTGGATGGAAATTATTTAGACCTAATGAAAGCACTTAATACTCAAGTATTAAAAACTAATAAACATATTCAGTTTTGCAAGATTCCTAGTAAATGTAAAATAGTAGTTAATTCTAAGAAAGTGTTAGATGTGAACAATAACGCAATTGAATTGAGGCAAAGTAGTTTTCCTATTAGGGGAGTATTAACTGATAATGAGGTTGAGAGTTTTAAAACTTGTATATTAGTATTAAAAAATGGAGTATGATTTATTTTATTGGGAATAAAAGTATTTTAGGTGAAGAAGATGGTATAAACTACAGTACAATTCAGGAATGTGTTGATTATTGTAGTACAAAGACTATGTTGGGAGTGGATACAGAGACAGAAGGGTATTTTAATTTCCAAAAAAAAATAGTTATGCTTCAGATTGGAGATAAGGAGAAACAATTTGTTATTGATGTAAGAACTACTGACATATCTCCTTTGAAATCCATTTTAGGAGATCCTAAGATACTTAAACTATTTTGGAATGCTAAGTTTGATTATAAGTTCCTTAAGCTTCATGGAATTGAGCTTGAAGGTATTTATGATGGAATGTTAGCTGAGGTTGCATTAAACAATGGGTATGATGTATCATATTCATTAGAGGCAGCTTGTTTAAAATATTGTAATAAACAATTAGATAAGAGTACTAGAAATCAGTTTGTTGGTTTGAATGGGGAACCATTTACCCTTAAACAGATTGTATATGGTGCAGAAGATGTTGAAAATCTTATTACAATCAAAGAGAAACAAGATGTTGAGGCTAAGGAGAAAGATGTAGAGCCTACAATTAGACTTGAGAATAAGTTTGTAAAAGTCTTAAGTGAAATTGAATATACAGGTTTTTATCTTAATGCTGAGAAGTGGAGGCAACTTGATGGTAAGAATAAAGATAGAAAGGAGAGTTCCAAGAAACTATTGGATGATTATGTAATTAACAATGATCATACAGAATTTATTGATTATCAGTTAGATATGTTTTCTACTGATTTGAAATGTTTAGTTAATTGGGATTCTCCTAAACAGGTAATTGAATATCTACAGTTTTTAGGAGTAGATACTAAAGTACCAGATAAGAAAACAGGTAAAGAAAAGGATTCTTGTGAAGACTCACATATAAGTAAGTTTAAAAAAGAATTTGAATTTATAACTTTTTATTTAGATTATAAGAAATGGGCTAAGAGTGTTAGTACATATGGTTTAGATTTTCTAGATCATATTAATAAAACTACAGGTAGAGTTCATTCAAATTATTGGCAATTTGTAACAACAGGTAGAATGTCATCTAACAATCCAAATCTACAAAATATTCCTGCAGAAGAAGAATACAGGAAATGTTTTGAGGGACAAGGAGATAATATGTTAGTTGTAGCAGATTATTCAGGACAAGAACAAAAAGTAGTAGCTGATCAATGTTTAGATCCTTCATTAGTGGATTTCCACTTAAATGGAGATGGGGACATGCATTGTTTAGTTACTAGGAAAGTTTTCCCTGAAGTATCTAATTTGTCTACCAAAGATATCAAAACTAACCATAAGGATAAGAGAAACTTTGCTAAGACAATTGGTTTTGCTTTGAATTATGGTGGCAGTGAACATACTATTGCAGATAGATTACAAATATCTATAGAAGAGGCTGAGAAATTAGTTAATGCTTATTTTGATGGCTTCCCTGAAATGACTAAACATTTTGAAAAGGTCACTAAAGAAACAATGAAGAGAGGTTACATATTAATAGATAATGTGACAAAAAGAAAGTTCTTTATTGAAAACTTTGAGAGATTAAAAGAGTTAGAAAGGATGTTTACGCCTGATTTCTGGGTAGAATACAGAAAAGATAAATCTAAATATAAAGATATTGTGAGAGAATACTTTGTAACTAAAGGTAAAATACAAAGATGGTCACAGAATATGCCTGTACAAGGTACTTCAGGATCAATGACTAAAGTTGCAGCTATTATAGTATATGACAAAATAAAGCAATTAGGCTTAGAAGATGATGTAAAGATAGTTAATATCATACACGATGAGATAGTACTTGAGAGTGCTCCTGAGTGTGTAGAAATAGCTAGTCACATTATTAAAGAAGGAATGGAAAAAGCAGGAGCTATATTTTGTAAAACAATACCAATGATAGCAGATGCTGTAGTTAGTAAATATTGGACACATTAATTATGGTAACAAAAAAACAAATAAATAAAATTAAAGAAGATAGAAAGCACTACTTAAAAGAAGTAGTCAATATGTCAAGTCTAAAGGGTAAATATTTAGATGATCATTTGGAATCATTTAAAAACCTTGTAATAAAGTTTAAAACAGAGGAGAATGTTGCTTTAGAACATGCTGTTTATTTAGCACAAAAAGACTTTTATATACATTATAACATTATGGGAAAACCAAGAAAAGATAACAGGTATAAAACAAATAAAATATTTCATACTCCAGCTAAAGTAAAAACTAATGATGAGTATTTGGCTGATTATAAGGTTTTTATTGTAGGGGATAATCAAGACTGTAGTTCTTGGACTAATATGGAGATTGTAGATAACTTAGAAGATGCAAATCTTGTAATGTTTACAGGTGGGGCGGATGTTGATCCTGTGCATTATGGTGAAAATTTAGGTAAGTATACTTATATTGATGAGGTTAGAGATGAGGAGGAAATTGAAATCTATAAGGAAGCTATTGACCAAGGAAAGAAAATAATTGGTATCTGTAGAGGTGCTCAATTATCTTGTGTAATGGCAGGTGGTAAGCTTATTCAGGATTGTTTAGGACATAATAATTGTAAACACGATGTATTATGCACTTGGACAAAAGGTAAAACTTATGATTTAGCTATTCCTGGTGATCATCATCAAATGATGTATCCTTTTAATCTTGATACTGAAGATTATAGAATTGTGGGATATAATGAAAAACCATTCTCATTAGATTATATGAATGGGGATGATGAGTTCATTAAGGTGCCTAAAGATTTTAGGGAGCCTGAGATTGTTATCTTTCCTAAGATTAATGCATTAGCTATACAAGGACATCCTGAATGGGATGCTTATAACACACATTCTAATCAGAAGTTGAGAGAGTTATTGCTTACATTCATGAGAATAACAAAGTTTAAAACAAATAAAGAGATAAATGAAACAGTTGCTTAATATCAAATTGGGTGCAGACCCAGAGTTCTTTTTATATGATAATATTAAAGAGACAGTAATTTCTGCAGAGGGATTAATAGGAGGGACTAAGAAGGAACCAATTCCTATTTCTGATGTTGGACATTGTATCCAAGAAGATAATGTAATGGCGGAGTTTAATATTCCACCAGCAATTGATGCTGTATCATTTTCAAGAGACATTCAGTTTGTCCTTGATTATGTTGATGATATGGTAGGTGATAGTATTTCACCTTATATCAAGCCTTCATTTGAGTTGGATAGTGAATACTTACAAACTACTCAGTCTAAATTATTTGGGTGTGAGCCTGATATGAATGTTTGGTTGAGAGCTAGAAATTGTAAGCCATCATCTAAAACTAATCTTAGAACTTGTGGTGGACATATCCATGTTGGATATACAGATCCTGGTTTAGAGAGTTCAGAAGCTATTATTAAAGCTATGGATTTATTCTTAGGTGTTCCTAGTATTGTACTTGATACAGACACTCGTAGAAGAGAGATGTACGGTAAGGCAGGAGCATTTAGATTCAAAGATTATGGTGTAGAGTATAGAACTCTATCTAATTTTTGGATTGAGACTGATGAGTTGAGACAGTGGGCTTTTAATAATACTATTGCAGCTATTGATTTTGTTAATAGTGATAATGAAATTTCTGTGGAAACAGGTAAGAGAATTGTTGAGTGTATTAATACACAAAATGTTCAATTAGCTGAAGAATTGATTAAAGAATTTGGTATTAACTTATTAAATATTAAAGAAAATGTATCTATTAAAACACAACTTTATAGGTAAGGATATAAGAGTAGGTTCTCAAGTGGAGTGTACTTCTGACTTAGTTTCAGGAGTACATAAAGTTTGGGATGTAGGTACTAAAATTATCTTACTTGAAGGTATGGAAGATAAGATTATGGATAAAACTAAATTTAAACTTAGCTATGATTTAAGCATACCTATGAATTTCACACATGATGAGATAGTTAAGTATTTCAGTTATATTAGGGTAGGAGGTCTAAATATCCATAAATACCTAGATAGGATTGAAAATGGGATTTTAAAGGCTGGCTTAGATATACCTGATAAACTTAAATTTATTCATGGTTTATCTATTTTTGATACTAGTTGTTCTTTTAATTCTAACAATATCAAAAAGAAGGATAAAGTATTTATTAGTTTTGAATCTATTGCACAGTTTGCTATTTTAGGAGCTGAAGATAAAGGGCTGGATACAGAGTTTAAGTTATGTAAAGTTGGAGAATCACAAGCAACTACAGTTAAAGGCTCTATACTTAGTCACGGTAAAGCTTACATTGCAGGTACTCTTGTTGATACTAAACACACTGAGTTTGACACTAGATATATAGTTAAAGTTACCTGTAGTGAGGGTAATGATTATAAGTTAACCGTGTATCCAGGTTCTCTTTATGCTATGGAAAGCTATGTGCCTAGACAAATTCTTAGAGTAGGGGCTACAGTGTGTATTAAAGGTACAGATAAAGTAGGTAAAGTAACTGAAATTATTAAGACTAGTTCTAAGCCTTACTATGTGGTATCTTTTAAAGGGGTAAAGAAGACTGAAACATTAAGTAGAAGACGATTAAAAATTATTGAGAATGACAAAAAAGTGGAAAAAGAGAACAGTGAGGTTATTTTCTAGACATCCGTCACACGATTGTTTAAGGAGATCAATTTATGTACCTGTATTAGCTTGTATTAGATTTGGGAGTACTACTGATTGGACTAGATCAGAATATGAGATTAATACAACTGAGGCAGTTAGAAATAGCTCTAATAAATTCAAAATGAAGACTTGTTTTGAACATTTAGATGTTAATACTGCTAAATGGTACAGTTCTCCTGATCAAATAACAGAAGAAGATTCATTCCCTATACTAGCTAAAAAAATCTATGGTAGTAGAGGTCAGGGTATGATCAAGTTTAATAACTATAATGAACTATATGAGTGGGCTTTAGATGAAAATAATAAGCCTCAGAGATATATCTTTGAGAAGTATTATAATTATTCTAGGGAATACAGAATTCATATAGATGCAGAAGGTTATTTCTATGCTTGTAGAAAAATGCTTAAGTCCGATACTCCTACAGAAAATAGGTGGTTTAGGAATGATTCTAACTGTGTGTGGTATGTAGAAGAGAATGAGAAGTTTGATAAACCTGTTAATTGGGAAGAGATTACAGAAGAATGTGTAAAAGCATTAGATGCTGTAGGTCTTGATATGGGTGCTTGTGATGTAAGGGTTCAAAGCTCAACAGATTCTGAAGGTAATTTGAGAGAGAAACCTAAGTTTATTATTGTTGAAATTAACTCTGCCCCTTCATTTGGGGATATTACTGAGCAAAAGTATAGAGAGAGAATCCCATTAACATTAGAAAATAAGTATAGTATATGAGTAAGTTATATGCAGTTTACGGTTCCCTGAGAAAAGGCTTGGGGAACCACGGTACTTTAGGTAATGCACCTATGGTAGGAGTAACAAAAACAGATCCTGAATTTACAATGGTGAGTTTAGGAGGGTTTCCTGGAGTTGTAAAAGGAGGTAATACATCAATTACATTAGAGGTTTATGAGGTTAAAAACCCAACTATTGAGCAAAATCTTGATTGGTTGGAAGGATATGAAGGACCTAACAATGAATATAACTTCTATAATAAAGAATTGATTAATACTGAATTTGGTAAGGCTTACATTTATTATCTTAATGATGATGTAAGTAATGATCCTATAGTAGAATCAGGAGATTGGTATGAATTTAAAAAGAATTAAATATGTGTGGAAAATAATTGTTAAAAAGTTTGCATATGAAAAGTTTAGCAAATTTTAAGCAATTAATTACTTTTTCAACAAATATTTTAAAACAATTTAAAGATGATAAACATAATAGTAATAATGTTGCTTATCCACACAATAATACAAATTATAAAACCTAGTAAAAACGTGCTAGGTTGTGGGATAGTAGCATATTCAGGTGAAAACAATTTTGATAAAGACAAATTAAAGATATTATTCCTTTATAATGAGAGTAGGGGTGAACAAGCTGCAGGGCTTTACACTAATAATGAATCATATGAGTTTGGTAATAATAGGGTAATTAGGAAAATAGGGAAGGCTTCTAAAAAGATAGTCCCTTATTTTAATTTTGAACCTACAAACTTAAGTATTGGTCATACTAGGAAAAGCTCATTAGGAATGGGGAAAGGGATACATTGTGTACACCCTTTTATCTTTGATAATGTTGTAGGTGTCCATAATGGTACATTTACTAATCATAAAGAAGTTGTAAATGGTTTTCAACTTGATGAAAAAGAATATGAAGTAGATAGCCAAATCTTTTATAAGGTTTTGGAAGATCTATATTCTGAAAATAAGAATAAAATAGATAGCTTTCAAGAAGCTATTGGGTATTTTGAAGGAGGAGCAGCATTAGTTGCATCATTTAAAGATGACCCAGAAACTTTATTCATTTACAGAAATAAAGAAAAGCCTTTATTTAGAGGGACAATTAATGATGCTGAAGGTAATAAGGGAGTTTATCTCTCTTCCTTAAAAGAAGGGCTAGAGGCTATTGATTGTACGAACATTAAAGAGATAAGAGAAGGTGTAATTTATACAATTTCAAGAGGTGAGGTAGTTTGTACTCACAAAAAGCCTTTAAGTAAGGAATTGCCTATTGTTGTGGAAGAGGTTAATTTAAATGATTTTGAACTATTAAGTAGTACTAATCCTAAAATAGTTAAAGAGGTTAAAATACCTACAGATCAATTTTCTTATATTAACCAATATCATTTTGAGGATGGTAGTATAGGTATAGGGTCAACATACTCTAATTTACATAAGGAGATAAAAACTTCAGGAGTAATCTTCTGTAATACTAGGAAAGCATATTTTGCTAGACTTTATTATGGTGCGTATAAAGAAGAAAGTTATTTCTTTGAAATTCCTATTCCTAGCAACTTATTCATGCAAAGTAATATCAGTAATCTGATAGCTCCTGAGTATGAAGGTACTGCTAACCTAATCTATGATATGTATGGACAATTAGCAACATTGTTAATTGACATTATTGAAGCAAAAGAGAAGAACGATCTTAGTTTGATTAACCAAGATCTTTTACAAAATGAATTGTTTAAAATGGAATCATTCTTATCAATATTAACAGATTAAATGAAACAAAAAAATGAATATAGGAGTAAAAATTAAAGATGGTAAGATAGTTACTAAGCAGCATTCCTCCATGGCTGTATTAGCTACTTGGTTTATGGAGGATGATGAGTACTGTATGAATTTCAATGGTATGAATTATCCTTATGGTTCTTCTGAAGTGATCAAAGACTTTAAATTGGCACAAAATGTCTATTTCAAAGACCAAGAGACTATTGAAAAATGTGGTTATCATCTTAGTGTTGATGGTTCTAGGGCTATGAAAACTAAGCCAGACCTTAAAGAACTAAAACATTGGGACTATGAGAAGTATGACTTAACTACAAAGATTAAGGATACTACTCTAGGAACTGTATCACCAACTCATTTATTGAGTAATGGTATGCAGTATACTTTTGGAGTTGAGATAGAGACTTCAGGTGGGTCTATTCCTTACAGATATGCTTTAGCTAATAAGCTTAATGTTAAATCTGATTATGATGGATCTGTAAATGGTGGAGAGTATATTACTGGTGTACTTAAGGGAGATGCAGGATTTATTCATTTGAATAAGTTACTGAAAATTCTTAGAAAGACTACTACAATTAATAAGACTTGTGGTATTCATGTGCATATTGGGGGAGCTGATTTTAATAAAGCTTTTACTGTATTTTCTTATTTGCTAGGCTTAAGGATTGAGAAGGAAGTTTTCCAAACTTTGCCTAAATCTAGAAGTCATAACAGATATTGTGACTTTTTGTATAAATTGGAGAGTGCTAGAATTTATGATATTGTAAATACTTTTGATACTCATGGTTATGAAGCAGGAGTAGATATGATTTATGATTGGCTATACCGAGATATGTCATATGGGGATTTACCTGGTGAGTATAACAATAAAATGGTTCAGCATAAGCATGGTAGATATTGTGGTCAGTATCATGATGTGCCTATGGAGGCAAACTTTAGATACAAATGGTTAAATTTAATTCCTTGTAATTTCAATATGAAAGGGGCTCATACTTTAGAGATTGCTAAAAAGAGAAATACAATTGAATTTAGAAACCATTCTGCATCTTTGAGCTCTATCAAGATTAGGAATTGGGTTTTATTCTGTATGGCTTATGTAAGCTTTGTGGAGAATAACAAAAGTAAGATATTGGATTTGAAAACTCCTTTAAATTTAGATGTTATTCTAAAAGAGGCTTATGGTAGAAAAGCTAATCCTCTTATTAATTATTTTAATGAGAGAAAAAAGATGTTTAGTGATTCAGAGGAATCAACTGAGTATAATCAGGATAAAATTAATGAAGAAACAGATTTAAACAAAAAGATTGACGTATGTGTATTATAATAGCAAAAGAAAAAGGAAAAGAGTATAACAAACAAGAATTAGAAAGTGCCTTAAATATAGCAAAGATTCATAATTCTGATGGTGCAGGGTTTGCTTTCAAAAGAGGCAACTCTGATTTCATTTATTTATCTAAGGGGTATCTATTCTACTATGATTTGATGCTTAGGGAATTGGATGAATTGGATATCCAGGCAGATGATGAGTTGATTGTTCATCTTAGATATGCAACATCAGGTGATGTAGATAAAGCTAATTGTCACCCGTTTGTAGTATCTAATAATGAGGATATGATTAAGCAGGATGAGATTGAAGTTAATCTTCCTGTTATGGCTCATAATGGTACTTTCTATGAGTATAGTTATACTAATGATGTAAACTCTGACACTGTAAACTTTATCAAAGATTTTGCAAGTGGTGAAGGAGTATTGGATGGATTAGCAAGTTTGTGGAACTCTGATCCATTTATGGGTAGGAAGTTACTTGACTCTAATAGAATTTGTGTTATCTTCCCAGGAGATAGACCAATGTTTAGAGCAGGTGATTGGAATAGGAGAACAGCAGAAGACAATTGTTTTGTGTATTCAAACTATTATCATATCTATCCTGATAGTACTAGAGCATATGCAGGGAAGAGCCCTCATAGTGCTACTAGCAGGTATTCACAATATGGGTATTAATTATGACTAGAGACGAAAGACAGTCTCTTTTCATTGATAAGTTTAATAGTAGTAAGGGAGTAGGTACGTTCTTAGCAGCCACAGGGTTTGGTAAGACGTACACTACTTTACTTATTATTGAGAGAATGCTCAAGAAGAACCCTAAATTAAGAACTTTGATTGTTACTCCTACTGAAAACTTGAAAGATCAGTGGGAGTACAAGATAAGTCAATTCAAATTTCCAGGGTGTAAAGTAGAAATAATTAATACAGCCTGTAAGCTTACTGATGAATTTGATTTCATAATTTTGGATGAAGTTCATATGTATGGTGGAGATATATTTAGTCAAGTATTTGAGATTAAACATAACTTTATGTTAGGTCTTACAGCTACTATTGATGAATATTCTTCAGTAAAAGGTTATATTGATAAGTTTTGCCCTGTCATAGATGAGGTTACTCTAGAAGAGTGTAAGAGTAATGGATGGGTAGCAGACTTTGAAGTATATAACCTGGAAGTAAGTTTAACTGATAAAGAGAAAAGTGATTATAATAAAGCTGAGTATGTTTATAGGAGAGCTGAGAAACAATTAGGAGGGAGATTTGAGGCATTTGATAAAGCTAATGAATGGAAAGCTGACTCAGATCCAGAGAAAAAGAAGGTTGCATTTTTATATTGGTCATCTATGCAAAAGCGTAGAAGGATATTAATCAATGCTGTCAATAAAATTGATATGGCTATTAAGCTAGTAGAATATTTTAAAGATAAGAAAGCATTAGTATTCTCAGAGAGTATACAAGTAGCAACTAAAATTAAGAACAATGTGGGAGATAGATGTATGATTTACCACTCAAAATTACCAAAACATGAAAAAGTAAGAACTTTAAAATTATTTAATGAATCAAATGACAAGAATGTAATTAGTTCTGTTAAAGCATTGAATGCAGGAGTTGATATACCTGATTGTTCCCTTGGTATTGTTACTGCGGGTAATAGTAAGGCAATTGATGACATTCAAAGGACAGGAAGAGTTGTAAGAAAGTCAGGAGATAAGAAATCGGTATTTATTAATTTATACATTCCTAACACACAAGATGAAGTATGGCTGAAAAAGAGACAGAAAACTACAATTCCGAAGATAGTTTCATTTATAGAAGAGATACCCATGTATTAAATCAACCTGTTTATCATTATAATAGGGAAGATTTACCTTTAATAATAGATATGTTGAAAGAATTGCACCCCACAATTAATTTGGGTGACTATTCTACAGCAGTCAAGATTATGAAGGATGAATTGGATATAGAAGTAAATGAACATGATTTGGAGAGGTATTATTCACCCTCTATAGAAGCTATTAGGGATGAATATATTTATAAAGCAAAAATGTACGAAGATGAATATAACTGATCAATTTGAGGTGGATTGTTTAAAGTGTTTAGATAGTGGAGAATACTTTGACGGGAGAAAAATGGTTACATGTACTTGCAATGCAGGTAAAAAACTAAAGGAGAAGAATGGAGATGATCGTGAAGAAGGAGAAACTGAAAAAGTTGAATCTGACAGTAACTGATGTTTTTATAATTAATTGTATTTATTACTCTGAATTGGAACTTTTAGATTATGCTAGGGAAACTGACTATAATGTGGAACTAAGTCGTAAAAAACTAATTCAAGATAAGCATATAAATAGGCTTGGCGATTATTATGAGGTTGACCAAAAGTATTTAGATGAACTTTTTGGAAATAAAAAAACTGGCAAAGCAATAGATATTGAAAAATTTATTGTGGATTACAGAGATTTATTTCCTAAAGGGAGTAATAATAATGGTTATCCTTACAAAGGGGATAAGCAAGGTTGTATTAAAAAGATGAAAAGGTTTATTAAGTTAAATCCTGAATATTCTACAGATATAATCTTGAAAGCTACTCAAAAGTATATTAATGAGAAGCGTAAAGATAACTATGATTACATGCATTTAGCACATTACTTTATTGAGAAGAATGGGGTAAGTAGTTTAGGTGCATTCTGTGAACAAATAGCAAATGGTGAGAGTGAAAGTGATTTTAGTAATATAATTAATTTTTAAAATAGATGAGTTATGGCAATATTATTTTGGAAGAGATTGATAAAGGTAAGAATGGTGATGTATCAACTATCCCCCTATGTTATCCTAAATTGGGAGAGCATGTTGTTGTTGGTAAACAGCTTTATACCTTAATTGGTGGGAATTCGGGTTAAAATAAAAAATAATTGATAAAATGTTTGGATTTTAAATTTATTATTAGTACCTTTGTACTATGATAAAACATAATGAAGATGCTTGTGGTATTTATGCTATTGTAAATATTACAAATAATAAATTTTATATAGGAAGTAGTAAATCTATATATTATAGAACTAGAAGGCATTTAAGCGATTTAAGAAAGGATAGACATAAAAATCCTATCTTACAAA
>CAZNER010000044.1:0-16241 GCA_964572065.1 uncultured Candidatus Saccharibacteria bacterium | reverse complement strand
TAAACTATAACTACTCCAGTATTTTTCAAACTATAATATAAAGGTATCTCAATTAAATATAAATTTAATTGACAAATAAATTTTGTAATCCTATATTATAGATATATCATTTATTAACCCATCTTCTATGGCACAAGCTAAATGTTCAGAGATTATCGTTCAAACTTTAAAAAACTGTAAAGTTAAATATATTTTCGGCACACCAGGTACAACTGAGATGCCGATACTAAGCTCTTTAATTAAAAAAGCTCCATCTATTAAGTATATAACAACTTATCTTGATGGTCTCGCCATTGGTATGGCTGACGGCTATGCACGATCAAGCGGTAAAGTGGGAATAGCTAACCTTCATGCGACTCAGGGAACTTTAGCTGCTGTAGGATTTATACGTGCGGCTCTGAGAGACCAAAGTCCAGTTGTTATAATATCCGGTCTTCCAAGCCACTCATATGAACTTGTTGAACCTACACATTTTATATACGGTCTTACAGATATTCTACGTAGAGTCACTAAATGGGCATGGCAGGTAAATTCCCCAGACCAAACAGCACATGCGCTTGAACGTGCTATAAAAATAGCTCTAACACCTCCATATGGTCCTACTTTTTTAGGAATTCCACAAGATCTTTTAGTTGAATCTTCTGAATTTAATTCTTATCCACTTCATAAATGCAATAATTTAAATACTTGTGCTGATTCTGATAAAATTCAAATAGTTGCAACGACATTATTAAAATCAAAAAATCCAATTATCTTTGCAGGACAGAAAATACCTAGATCAAAAGCACAAAAAGAACTAACAGTCTTGGCGGAAATATTAGCTATCCCAGTAATCTCTGAAGCTCCAGATAGAGGTCCTCAAGTGTATGGAGTAAATATGCCAAGTGATCATCCTCTAAATGCAGGGTACTATACAAATAGAGATGAAACAATAAAAAGTTTTATCGATAATGCAGATACAATTATCGAAATTGGCTGCAAAGCTACATATAAAAGAGTTGTAGATGAGATAAAACCAAAACATAGAATTATAGAAATAACTGACGATCCAATGCAATGCGGCAATTACCATCCTATAACTCTTGGATTGACAGGGGACATTAAAATAAACTTGGATAAACTTAATTCTATTTTAAGACAACAAGTTAAAAAATATACTAAAGAAATTGAAAAAAGGAGAGAAGCAATAACAAATAGAATTAATAGCAAAAAAATTGAGTATAAAAAGGAATTAGATAAAATTAAACTTACAGGAAGCAAAACAACTCCTATGCAGCTTGTTAAAGCAATGAATGAGGCTTTCACCGATAACACCATATTTGTTGATGAAAGTCAGACATTCAGCTGGTATTTTAAACAACACTTCAAATTCACACTAAAAAATATTGTTTACGGAACAGGAGCAAGCCACCTCGGGTGGGGACCACCATTTGCAGCTGGCGCTTCAGTTTTTCATAAGAATAATAAGGTCGTTTGTTTAGTAAGTGATGCAAGTTTCCTTCTTAGTGTACAAACTTTAATGACTATAGCCAAATATAAACTCCCAGTGTTAATTTTCATTACAAATAATAAAGGATTTACTTCACTAAAAATCGAAGCCCAAAGTTATGGTAACTTTGGAAACTCTCAATTAAAACATCTAAATCTTGATATAAATAAGCTATCTTATGAAAAAATAGCTAATGGCATGGGAATAAAATCTCTTACTATAGATAAGCCTAAGGATTTAACATCAATAATCAAAAAGGCATATAATATTAGAGGACCAGTATTAATTGATATCCAAATGGACGATTCAAATAATGTGTGGAAAGACGGCTGGTTTAAAGCTCCTGCTAAATAAAAAACAATCTACACTTCTTTCATTCTCTAGGATTGAGCGATCTAGAGTAGGTTATGATATAATAAAGGAATAAATCTCAAATATCTCTCTTCTTCTTTTTTCCGACTACGTATTCGGAAACATAAAGATAAACCCACTACTACAACGGAACCCCTCCCATTGAATATTTTTTTCAATAGTGAACTTAAGTTCTTAGTACTGGCTACAGAATTTGCAAATAAAGCTTGTTCAAAGACTTAAACTACTGACCATCTTCTTTGAAACATAATTCTATATAATCACTAAATACATTCATTATACTTAACTAAATATGATATAATAAGTGGTTTTATTTATAAAAAGAATTCTATGGAACAAACAACATATTCTATCGAAATTGACCACGAAGGAAGAAGAATTACCGCTATCGATAGTCTTGGCAACACTATAAATGTAAGAACTAGCGATACCTCACTTTATTCATATCCTATCGCATCTATAAGAGAACTAACTGCTCTGCTTTTAATATCAGGTGGAGAATTTAGTTATGAAATTGACTTAAATAATAAAATAGGACTGGTTTTTAAATCCTCAGATACTATGATGATATTGTTTCTTAACCAAGTTTTAGAAAACACTATTACTGAGGGACAAGAGATAAAATTTTCAGATCTTCACAGGATACTTGAACTTATCACACAGACAAGAAAAAACTTCACTCTGGAAATAAGGATGAAATCTACTTACTGGGCTATTCAGGCAAGTATTACTAATAAAAACACTCTAACTAACATAATGAACTTATTAAGTTTTTATGATATAGAAGTAAGAGATGACGAATCCAAGCAAAAACTATTAAGACAAATCCTAACAAGTATCGGCAGGCAAAACGGACACACCCCTATAAACATTACTTTCTATTTAAGAAGGGATCCTGATGATGAAGATTGGCAGACTCTTAGAGTTAGTACAATAGATCAATTAGAGAGCGTTCAAGGAAGAATATAGACTAATTCAAACTATTCTGATATCGAACACTTAATTCAAAAACATACTGAACAATATTCTTATTCATATTAAGTACAGGATAAACTACTTTCTGATAAATATCACTAATTATATGGCTCTCTATTCTATTCCTATTCGGTTGATAAGTAGTAAAAACTCTAGACCTTCTATATCTTGTATCAACGACAATTTGGATCTGACATTCCGATAATCGTTTTATAAATAAAGGTTCAAGAGGAGGTTGCATTCTTTTTATATCTATGATTAATACTCCAGTAGGTGTAACTCCCATAACTATACTGAGCAAACCGATATAATTACTTACAAATCTTTCAAATGGAAAAATTGCACCTTTGTGTTCTTCAATATCTATATATTGCACCTCATCTGCATTACATGGCCTATCGTATATATATTCACTTGTACTCCATTTTCTCGTTCTGGTGACATATAATATATTGATTATATTAATAGAATATTATATCATATACTCTAATAATCAATACACAACGCAATGAATTTCTTTTATGATATAATTAGAAAATTATTTTTAACTAAAAATAATGGAAAATGAAACATCTATAAAAGTTAAAAGAACCGGTCCTGATAATATAGCTGTTGTTGCTCATACTGTGAAAGAAACATTTGGGAGAGAAAAACCAGTCTGTATTGTAGAAGAGGCACATGGAGAGGGACGAGTTGCCCCCGAAGATCTAGAAAGACATGATCAATTAATTATTGTCTGCAGTGAAGAGGAAGCTGCCAGAATTAAGGAAGGAATTGAAACTTCTACTATACTAAAAAATAAAAAGGTAATAACTGCAGAATATTTAGAAGAAATTGAAAAAGGTACTGCCGATATAATACTATTTCCACATCAAGCTTCTTATGCAGAACAACCTGAAATGCGTCCAATGCTTAAACAATTTCTAGATTTTCTACATGAACTTTCAGCGATAATTAAAATACCCGTAATTGCAAAATTAAGAGGATTTGTGCCACCTAAATATGGTGTTAGATATGCTGAACTTGAAGATACTCACGCAGATAGAAAAACAGGTGTTATAGAGAATATTAAAGAGAGATTAGAACATTTAACTCAAGAAGGACGAATTATATTTTCTGTTGGATTTAATCCTGAAAATCCATTTCCTCGATATGATGCAAGAAAAGTACTGAAAGGAGAACTTGTTGCTGATTGGGAAGAAATACAACAGATTGTTAATCAAGCAGGAGGCAGAATAGATTATATCACTTTTGGATCTCATGATATATCAAGCCCAAGCAGAATAGTCGGAGCAATGACTAATATACTCTTGACTATCGTAGGTAAACTTCCCGGGAAATCAATAGAAGGTATAATTAACAGTATGTCAAGATATACCATGCCTGTAACACATAAATTAGCTAAAGGAGGTATGACACCTTTAAACTTGTACACTACTGAACAAATAACAGATTTAATTAAATCTGGAGAATTTAATAAAGTAATCGGTCCAAAAGACAGAATAATAGTTGTCGCAAGAAAAACCGATGCTAAACCACTTAAAATCAGTTCAACCTAATACAATTCCCTGCCAAATATCATCAATGCAATGTATTCCTAAATCTGCCATCATGCATGAATCTCCATAAACTGTGATCTCTTTTTCATTATCCGGATTTGTTATAGTCAAGAAATTTCTCATCGCAAGACCATCCTTTGTATACCAAAATTCAAAACCTAATGAAAAGCAGCTCATATCTGTAACATGACCATCCCAATTATGAAATCTAAAAATACACCTGCCATTATCTAATTTTCTCTGTTGAGCAACCCATGATGATACTATTTTTACGATATCATCCAAATGTTGCTGTTTGAACTCCAATAATCTTTCTGGACTTTCGCATTCAGTATCTCCTCCATAAAAATTTGCTATAGTTTGCCATATTAATGATTCATCAGCTCCAAGCGGAATTCCAATTCTACTTGAAACATTACTTAGTAATAATGGCGTCCAATAAAAGTCAACATTTCGAAACGACTCTAAATTTACATCATTACCTAAATTGAAAGTATAGCAATCTCTATTTACTTTTCCCTGAATACTTGAATTTGCTAGTAATGAAATTGTATTTATTATCTTTGTTATCTCTTTGAAATAAAATTCCATTTCCTCCTCTAAAGCACACTCTCCTTCTTCCACATTAAATACAGGAAAGTTATTTCTAACAATCTGTTCCTCCATTGCAACAACCAATGAATGAATTTCACTAATCACTCTAACAAAAAGTAAACATCTAGAAGTGTTCAATCTATCGGCATTATCAGGTGAATGTAATGATTGTAATGCTCCCTCTCTTTGTTTCCAAAGATCACTGAAAGGAGTCATTAAAAACCTGCTACAGAGTGGATACTTTTTATTATATTGTCTTTCACATAATCCATCTATAAGACATTATTATATCATAAAGATATAATAATACTCTATATCACACTTACAAAATCCCTTCTTTAATCTCTGCAAACAATTCTTTATTAAATAAAAATATCTTTTCACCAATCAGTATTTTCAATCATAGCATTTGCTACCTCTACGACACGGATATCTCCATAAGCCTTTTCAACTTCTCTCGCAAACCATCCTACCATTTCTTTCCATAACTTACGTCTCTTTACAGGAAGAGCAACATGTTCTTCATATAAATTACTAAGAGTATCACATAAATATAATAATTTAATAAAATCATCCTTCTTCTTTACAATTTCAAACTTGTTTTCTAAAGAAAGACTATCTTTAAAAGTCAACTCTTTTACACCATTAATAACTTCATCTGAAAGCCAGTCAGGCAGTTTGGCATTTGTATCTTCTAAAACATCATGAAGAATTAATACTTGATACCCGATAAATCTATCCTTCCATGGAATTCTCCTATCTGCAAGAAGCAGCGATGCAGCAAAAACTGGATGAGTAATATATGGAGTCTTTCCTTTTTGCCTGAGTGTATCTTTATGGGATTCTTCTTGATAAGCTTGATATGCAAAATCCATAAGTTTTTTAAATAATTGTGGAGATAATTTATCCATAGAACAAACTATTAATATATTATTCGAACTATATTAGCATTTATTCAATCACATAAAAACCTCTTATTATTGCTGAAATAAACCCCATTTAGTATACTCAAAAGTATGAAGAATAAGAATATAAATCGCGGATATATCCTAAGTGCAATTCATAATTCTATATTTTGGTATAGTCCATGGCTTTTGTATTTTCTGAATTATATTAACTACTCCCAAGTAGCAATAGTAGAAGCTGTCGGTGTTATAACCAGTGTTATCACAGAAGTGCCAACTGGTGCAATAGCAGATTTAATCGGTAAGAAAAAAACTTTAATTCTATCTTTCTTATTTACCAGCATAGGTGAAATACTGACCGCACTATACCCAGGATTTCTTACATTCATCATCGCTTATATAATTCTAAATATCGGTTACAGTTTGTATTCTGGAACTATAGATGCATTCCTCTATGATACCCTGGTAGGAGAAAAAAGAGAGAAAGAATACTCAAAAGTTCTATCAAGATCAAATGCAGTAACAAGTGCTGCCACAGCTTTTGCCTGTATATTAGGAGGATTCATGTATAAAATATGGATGATCTTGCCGTTCATTGCAACAGGCATAACTAAATTTATAGGTTTTCTAACAGCATTCTTGATAGACGAACCTAAAGTAGATACCTATAAATTTTCATTTAAAAACTTTATTTCTCAAACCAAAAAAGGCTTTAATCATCTCTTTGATAAAAAAATGATTCAAATTTCAATTTTGTTAATTACTTTTGGTGCATTTTATACAATTGCATACGAACTGCTTGATGATGTTTCAGTAATAGCTTATGGTTATGAGGCAACAGGAATTGGTATCCTATATGGAGTATTAATTCTTCTTGCTTTACCATTCAGCCTTTTATATGAAAAATTAGCTAAAAAATATCGTTCTTATACTCTGCTTGCAATAGGTGCTATTGTTATTATCTTAAATTATATCTTTTCCCCTTGGATAAACGTTTATATATGGACTACTCTATTTTTAATCAATATATTGTACAGCCCTATTAGGAAAAACGCTATCTGTGAAATAATTAATAAAAACACACCTTCTAAAATACGAGCTACAACAATTTCAACTAATGAACTTTTAAGAAAACTTCCTTATGTCTTTCTTGCAGGTATAATAGGAGGACTCATCGATAAACAAGGAGCAAAAATATTTGCATTCTGGTACGCATTACTCTTTTTAATACTCATAACTCCACAGCTTTTATACTATATCTTAAAGAGGAAAAAATCCAATTTAAATAGAAATAATCGAAATAAATTTTGATTTTAAACTCTAACTTTTAGTTTTCCTTTACCTTTTGCCTTTTAAATTTTAACTTTTTATCAACCATCATCAATCTTTCTGCACTGAAAACTCAATTGCTAAAAAAGGCAGATTCTTATCAGCTTCATCTGAGAATCTATCCTCATGCTCTTTAATAGCTTCAACAATATCCTTTGCATCTGTTGTTATACATTCCCTTTTCTCTATCTTAAATAAATCAGTAACTCTTGGATACTCTCTTACATCAAGAACTAACAATTCTATTCCATTAAATTTAACAACATCCCATTTTTTTATACTGGAGTACTCGTTACTTTTTGGTCTCACTATAACCATCTTCTCACCACTTTTTAAAGAATCCTCTTCATCTTTATTAAGGTTTATATCAATACCCATATTAAATTTTTTAACAATTTAAACTAATCAAGATAATCAGCAAATAGATTTATCTGCTGTAAAAATAATACGCTGCCCGAATAAGTTGAAATAATTAAAGATATAAATACACTAATAATTTCGTAATTTAAAAATTTATTATTAACTAAAAATAATAAAGACAAAACTATAATCATAAAGCTTAACATAAATACCATAGTTTTTACTGTTTTCGTAAGAACTAACTTCATTTTATCTTTAAGATCATCACGCTTTAAAAGATCAATAATATTCCCGAATACAATAACAAAATTAACCGCAAAAATAAAAGCACAAAATAGATACTTATCAAATATTTTGTTGTCAAACCGCCAATCTGTAAGATAAACCAATAAACCTAAAAAACAAGAAAATATTAATATATTAAAAATAAAACTTGATATAAACAAAGATACTATTATCTTAAACTTACTCTCCAGCTTATCTGATTTTAATTTATTATAAATAAAAACTCCTAAGCAAAACACAAAAATTATCATAGAAATAAGAAATCTATAAAGAAACCATATATCAACTACTGAACTTTGCTCATCACTTCCCTGAAGGATTAAAAGAATTGAATCTTTAAAATATACTAAAACTCCTAAACTTATGATTAACAATAGTAAGGAAATCACTATAATAGCATCTGATCTTTTTATTATTTTTAAAAAATTTTCTTTTATCTTTTGCATATATTTATCTTTTAATAAAATTCATAAATTTATAACAGAAAGGATAAATCCCTTTGTGAATAACTAAAGCCAACATACTACCAGTTAAGATAATAATGCCTATATACTTCATCTGCCACACAGCGAATAATATTAACACAAAGGAAAAAATCAAACTGATAATAACTATATTATCAAATAAATTCTCGACTTTTTTATCAGTAAGAAACAATATTTTATCTTCTCCATCTTCCTTCTTGTTAAACATACTTTTTAAAGACAAACTTAACACCCCAATATAGGAACTAATAGTAATCAGTAAAGAAAAAATAACACCAGAGGTTATCTTGATAGGAACAATTTTGAGTAGAGCAATGGTAAATAATAAATATAAACCTACACAAATCATACCAACCGCACCATTTAATTTAAATAACAAAATATACCCAAAAGAAAACAATATAAAAATCCCTATTATTGCTATCAATACAATTCTTAAAATATCTTTATCATAAAGGGGACTTAAATCAGTACTCTCTACAAACTCTAAATCAACGGGAAGAGGACCATTTTTAACAACTGATCCATATAAATTGGCCTGTTCTTCATCCGGGATTCCTGCTATTTTTATACTTTTAGCCTCTTGGTAAATCTGAACAGTTTCTGATAAATCTGATCCATCTATATAGAATACCTGATCATCAATAACAATGATTAAAGATTTGCCATAAAAACTATAAATCTGATTTGTTAAATTTTTAGATTGCTCTTCTTCTAACACAACTCTTAAATAAGAGGATTCATCAGCTTCACCTGTTTTATAACCCTTTATCTCATTTCCATCTATTCCTAAATTCACAAAATTTTCTTTAATATATTCTCTTAAGGGATCAGATTCTTCCTCACTATCTTCATCATCTTCTTCAGCTACAATTTCTTCTCCCTTTTCTCCCCAAAATTCCATTTTCCCCTTAGAGAAAATCACCTCTTTATTATCTCCAATCTCACTTGATCCTTCTTCTATCTCGCTAGTAATAAAATAATTATCCTCCTTCTTATAAAAACCTACTACACTTTCACTATATCCAATATCCCTCAACCTATTCTGTAACATTCCAACTACCTCCTCAATTTTCTCTCTTTTATCTACTGAGTTATCATCAAAATTAACCTTATAAAGTAAATTTGATCTTTCTGAAAAATCTTTTCCGAGTTCTAAATCAAAATTATATTCATATCTTCCTCCGGATAAATCATCCAAGTTCGGACCTTTCCAAAGTCTATGATAATGAAACGCTCCAATATCCAGATTGACCCAGAAGTGAGGCCAAATAATTATAACAGCAGCAAATACTGAAAATAATACTAATAAATAGAAAATATATTCCTTCTTCATAAAATTATCTATCATATATCTGATTAAGGATTTTATCATTTCAAGAGGAAAATTGAAATTATCAATTTTTTATCTTCTTAATAAATATCTAACTTTCTTCTCTCCCATATCAACAAAATCATCTACAGCTTCAATTAAATCCTTCGAACATGTTTTTTCGAATGCGAATGCTTCAACTAAACATCCTTCTGATAATTGAAGATATCTTACTAAAGGTATATAATCTCCATCTCCGCTTACTAGTATTACAGAATCAATCTTCTTCCCAATTCTAATTGCATCCATTGTTATGCCAACATCCCAGTCACCTTTTTTTGCACCACCTGGAAAAATCTGCAAGTCTTTTTCTTTAACCTCAAAACCTGCCTTATTTAAAGCTCCAAAAAAATCCTTCTCTTTTTCTACTGTATCTGTTTTTATAACGTAAGCGATTGCTCTAATTAAAACTCTTTTAGCCACACAATCAACTAGTAAATTTTTAAAATTTACTTTAGCTTTATATAAATGCTTTGCACTATAATACATATTCTGTACATCTACTAAAACAGCCACTCTCTGATCTTTATTCCTATAAATCATAAATATATATTTTAATAAATTAATTAATATTCTTATTATACCAGACAAAAAACTACTTGGCACTCATCATCTAAACTCAATTAACTTCATCTACAAATAAGGTATTTAATGAGGCTGGGAATAACACTTATCAAACCACCAAATCTAACTTAATCCTTGAATTAACAATTACTATCTTCCCCTTATCAACTATACAGTTCACACTCATCCATAAAATCTGTGGAAAATCTATAGGAATTTTACATATTTTACGAATAAGAGCAATAATATCCTCTTTTAAATTTTCATATTTTACCCCCGATTTGCAACCAAAAGATTCAACAAAGTTCGACTTATCCAAACAATTTTCAACACTGGTTCTGTTCACAGGAAGTAAAACTTTAAAAAATCCTTCTGGATCAGCTTCATCTATTTTTACTTCCAATACATGTCCAAAGCTTAAATTTTCTAAATCTTTATAAGTCAAGCCTTTGTCCATATGCTCATAATAAGTATCTTTTTGAATTAATATCCTAAAATTCTTTTTCCTTTCATATATCCTTTTTACAATATGATCCTCAAATTTATGCTCTTTATTTTCTTTTTTCTTTTTAAAATGCTTCTCATAAATTTCCTTTGCCTTCTTCTTACTCTTCATAACCTTCCCTTTCTTTGTGGTTTTACAATAAAATTCAACTGGGTATCCCTGCTCATTTGCGAAAGTTATTAAACTTTTCAAACTTTTAATTTTTTTAATATTCTTAACTTTTATTTCATATATCTTCAATATTTTCAAACACTCATCCAAATCAAGCTCTGTATTCTTATTCACTCTAGCCTGTTCAATCATCTCTAATATCTTTATGCTTCTCTCCTTCTCAAGAGGTTTCTGATAGGAAAATTTCGTAATTATATCGATTCCCTCCTCTTTTATTTTAAAATAATGGTACATCTCAGATAGAGCAAATACTGCTCTGTCTACACTATTATAGGCAGGAATAAAATATTTAGAGAGAGCCTTCATTCCTTTTTCAACTTCCTCATATCCCATAAATGCAGCTATGACAGTTTTCCCATGCTCCCTTGCCAATCTTCCAATAGATTCTGCTGACTCCTCAATTTGAGTCATAATCTGGGGAGAAAGTATAACTAAAACAGAATTTACATCATGATCACCAAGTACTATATCTAACGCTTTTAGGTACTTTAGTGATAAAGCTTCACCACCCAAATCAACAACCCCTGCACTTTGCCCTTTCCAATCCAGTTCATTCAAAAGCATCTTTTTCACTTCAGTCGAGAAATTAACAACTCTTAGTCCTTTTCTATAAATCTGTTCAATAGCAAGAATTAAACCACTGCCTGCATTAGATATCACAGCTACATTATTCCCTCTTGGGATCACCTGCCAAGAAAAAGCCAACATGAGATCATATAACTGATCCTGAGTATAAACTTTAATAGCTCCTGACTGTTCAAGTGCTAAATCAATAATTACATCTTTTTGAAGTATCGATCCTGAATGCGAATATATATATTCACGGGTTCTTGGAGATTCAGAAGGAATTAAAGTAACAAATGGAATATCTCTAGTAAATTTCTGCGCTACATCTACAAACTCTCTACCATCTGAAATGTTTTCTAAATAACACCCTAAAACATTTGGTTGTCCATCACTTCTCAAAGTTGAATAATATTTCAATAAATCAATTTCATTTACATCCGCCTTATTGCCTAAACCGATAATCTCAGAAATTCCTAAAGAATAAAATTTTGAATATTCGATCAACGCATTTATCAATGCACCTGACTGTGAAATAAAAACACTCTTACCATTTTTCGGAAGAGCTGGACTAAAAGTTGCATTTAAACTCTTTGTAGTTGATATTAATCCTAATGAATTAGGTCCAATCAGTCTAATACCTGCTTCATTGGCCATTCTAGTTATCTTTTTCTGAAGCAGTAAACCATTTTGACCAGTTTCAGCAAATCCGCTAGATGCTATACAAATACTCTTAACATTAGCTCTTGTACAATCGTAAATATCATCAATTACTTTATCAGAAGCAGTAGCTAAAATTGCCAAATCTATCTCTTCTTTTATATCTCTTATTGAATCATATGTATCAAACTCATATAATTTCGATAGTCTGTTATTTACAGGGAATATCCGCCCTTTATATTGAGAAAAGATAATATTTCTTAATATATATGACCCCAAATCCTCCGGATTTATAGTAGCTCCGGTAATTGCTATTGAATTTGGATACAATAATGATGTTATATTTGAATCTTGGGCAGTCATAAATTAATGCTAATTAATAATAACAATAATATATTAGCATAAAATTGAAATGAAGATAAAGGAGAAAGATAAACTCTAAATTATTAAATATTTTTAAAACACATAGGATCAATTCCGGTAAGTCTTCCTGTATAAGACTCTACAACCCATTTTTTTACGACATTCCTCCTCCGCCTCCGCCTCCTCCGCCTCCACTAAATCCTCCAGAGAAACCGCCGCCTCCGCTCCATCCGCCTCCACTAAACCCTGAAGAAGAACTTGCTGGGGATGATGCTAAAGCTTTCCCCACACTCGAATTCATTGTTGAAAGTGAATTAATTAAATAAAGAGTGTTAAATGTTGTCCATGGAGATCTCCCTTCATACCACTCCGGAGGCTGATTATAAATATCCTTAAAATTTTTCGCCCACTGTTTTTCTACACCAAACACCATTGCATAAGGTAAAAACTTTTCAAATTTCTCAGGCGTTAACTTCTGCAACTTAAATCTTTCTGCTGTATATAAAAACATCCTAAATCCTTTACATTTCTCATAAATATCAGTACCCTTTTCAGTCTTCGCCGGCATAAAAAATGAAAATATTAACTTTACAATACCAGCTATAAATAATGACGGACCGCAGGTGAATACAGATAAAAATGATAAAGCAATAGTCGATCCAAACCCGAAAAATAACATCAATATACCTATTACTAACTGTTTATTCCTTACCCTATCAGGTCTTTTTTCAAAATAATTGCGATTTACCATGTCAGAATAAATTTTATCTTTAATGCTGTGAATCTTTAGATAAAACTTATTCTTTAATTCATCTGTCCCTACCTCATTTTTTGAACCAAAAATATCATTCAAAATCTTTACTTCAACAGAATCCAAAACTTTATAATCAACTCTATGACCTAAAATGGCACTACCAGACTTAAATTCCTTTTGCTTTATTAACTTATATTTCTTCTTCTTAATTTCTTTTATCTTTATAAATCCCCGAACCGCTGCATTAATAATTGTCGATGTAATATCCGCCATATGAACCTTTTCGTCTTTAATTGATCCAACGATTACAGGAGAAATACCTTCAGGAGGCTTAAACCAAGGAACAACTGTCTTCCTGCCACCTTTATCTTTCCCTTTTTTGTAATATCTAATAATTATAAATACAATAATTCCAATCCCCCCAAGACAAGAAAATATATTTACTAATATAATAGAAATTATCTTCAACTTTTCGGCTAGTGTCATTTCTAAATGCACTTCTAAATCCCTCACTTCTCCGGAATCCAAACTCATAGAAAATTCTTTCGGTTCGTAACCAGAAGCTGTAAATTCGAAACTATGACTGCCAGGCGGAATTCCATTAAATGTATCACTTACATTTAAAATTTGTATCCCGTCAATCCACATATCCTGGACTTCCGGCTCTAAATCCAAATTTAAAGTTGCATACTTCTGAATAATATTTTGGGGAAATTTTAACAATACAGTAAAATCTTCATAAGGAGGTAAATCCTGAGTATCTATGCTAAGTGAATAATCTAAATCATCATATTCATAAGTATAATCATAATCAGCATACTGAGCTAAAACAGATAAATCATCTTCTTCAAAATCTATATCTTCAGGAAAACTTATATTGAAGTTTGCGTCCTCAACCTTATAATCTCTATCTGGGTAGAAAACATCCCAGTAAAATAAATCATAATTATTGAAATATCCGATTCCGCCATACACTTTATATTCAACAGTCCATGTGAATATTTCATTATCAAAATCTCTTCCTTCTGGAGCATATTCCCATTGAACCTTCAATCTATCTTCACTTCCATAAGAAACAGTTTCAAGAGTATATTCGTCTTCATCTAGTTTATCACCATCACTATCATATACTCCCATTATGGTAATATAGGAAAATCCCCCACACTGTAATGAAGCATCATTTTGGCATCTCTCTACAGCCACTTTGTCCAAAAGTGTAATTTCCCGATATATTCTATGAAATTCTCCAGTAGCTCTATATGAAATTGTTTCAGAAACATCAAAAGTCGAATCTTCCTTTACGACTACCTCAACACTATAATCTTCAATATATAAACTTCCTGAAGCATTTACTTCTGAAATGCTAAATTGAAAAAAACTCAAACATAATAAAACAAGAGGGATAATTCTTAACTTTTTCATATTTAATAAAAAACTATAAAGCCTACAACTAAGCCTTGTTAAAATTGACCTTCTAAGTAACTTTTATTTTTTATCTGCTTTTTTATCCTCTGAAAAATCTACTTTAACATTCTTTCTTTCTTCTTCAGCAGCTTCAAAAAACTCTCTTGCCTTAAAACCTAACATTCCAGCAATCAAACTAGTAGGGAATACCTGGAGCTTTGTATTAAAGTCACGTACAGCTCCATTATAGTATCTTCTTGCACTTTGCACTTCTTCCTCAATGCTACTTAGCTCATCTTGCAATTTCATAAAATTTGTATTTGCTTTTAATTCTGGATAATTTTCAGCAACAGCAAAAACAGTTTTCAAAGTATTTGCTAATTCAGCTTCGGCTTTTCCCTTGTCTTCAGCACCCTCCGCCTTCATTGCACTAGTTCTAAGCTCAGCTACTTTCTCAAATAATTTACTCTCATGCTTAGCATAACCTTTTACAGTCTCAACTAAATTCGGAATCAAATCATATCTCCTTTTTAATTGAACATCTATACCACTCCAAGCCTCTTCCACTAACACTTTAAGTTTTACAAGTCCATTATAAACAGTAATTAAATAACCTATCACTGCTATGATTAATATCAATGGACAGGCTAATAGCAATAACAAAACACCTGATAAACCAAATATTTCCATAGATAAAAAATTAATAAATTAACTTACCACATCTTATTTATTCTAGATAAAATTGTCAAATAAGCTAATTTATTTCAATCATTATTTCAGTTATAATCAACGAGTGTATAGTTTAGATTTTATATATAATTTTTATGCCTGTTGGAACAATTATTAACGCAATTGCAGTCATAGTTGGAGGTCTAATCGGATTAATTTTCCACGAAAAAATGCCGAACAAAATAAAAACTATTGTATTTCAAGGAATAGGTCTCACTGTCATTATAATTGGTTTAAAGATGGCACTTGAAGTTGATAATTTTGTGTTACTAATCTTTAGCATAGTAATTGGAGGTATTATCGGAGAAATTATAGATTTAGAAAATTTTTTCATGAAACTTTCAGACAAACTTAAAAAAATAATAAAAACGGACAAATCTGAATTTAAAGAAGGATTAATTACAGCATCAATCTTTTTCTGTGTTGGATCTATGGCAATAATTGGATCGATAAATGAAGGTATAAACTCAGACCATTCTATACTGCTAACAAAATCTATAATTGACGGCTTTACTGCTATTGCCTTGAGTGCTACTTATGGCATTGGAGTGATATTTTCTGCGATACCAATACTTATCTACCAATCAACTATAACTTTACTTGCAACTGAATTCCAATATCTATTCTCAGGTATCATAATAAACCAAATCACAGTTACAGGTGGAATTTTAATTCTCTCAATAGGATTGAATTGTATGGGTTATAAAAAGATCAGGGTAACTAATCTACTTCCCGCTTTAATAGTAAATATTCCTTTACCGTTTCGGCAAAGACAATCCGATCGGAGAGTTGAATCTGTTTA
>CAZNER010000043.1:0-16653 GCA_964572065.1 uncultured Candidatus Saccharibacteria bacterium | reverse complement strand
TGTTGTTTCTGATTGCACGATGTATTGTGATGAACAAACGAAGTATGGTGTTTGTCTAGGTTCTTCTGGTGATTTTTCTTCTGTTGATAATAATGTGATACGTGATGCGTATACATCCGCTTATTTTTTTAGTTCTTCTGCAACACGTTCTTTGATTAATGGTGTTGGAAAGAATGCAGGTAACCCAAATATTGCAGGAGATTGGAATGGATACGGTGAGTTCGGCATCTCGGTTTTTGATACGAGTAATGACAAGTTTTATAGGTATAATGGTACAGGATGGAATAGTTTAAATTAAAAAGGGGAAGACAATATGTTTAATTTTCTCGATAAGGAAATGACACTGAAAGAGAGAAGTACATCATTCCTTTACCTTATGTTCATGCTTGGTATAATGGTTTTTGCTACTATAGGTTTATTATTTACAAAATTTATAGCACTGACTCCATTCCTATGTATCGTTGACACCTATATTTTCTTTGGTGTTGTAAAAGCCAACAATTTAGGACTTATGCAAGAACGTAAAGAAAACAAAAAATCCCAATTTTCAAATATTTGGCAAAAACTTTAAATACTATAACATACATATATTATACGGTGATTAAGAAATGAGAAAGTACGCCATTCTATACCTGGGTACTCATATCGGTGATGTGGATGCAGTCGATACTATTGATGCCATCGACCAAGCCCATTCCCTCATTACCGTAGAAGAGGAATAATCATGAAAATACTTGGAGAAGAAATCACTAAAGATTTTATATTAGTAACAGCCATATTTATTGGCATGTTATTATACATGTTTTTTATTATAGGTGTTATGGGATGATTAATAAATTACTACACAGCTTGAAAAAGGAAACCTCATGGAATTAAAAAAACTAGAACTAGTAAATTTTTTGTTAGGTAACCTAACTATTATTTCTTTTTTAATTGTAATCTTATTTTACCACAACTATCGTTCCATTATTATAATCCCTATTATTTCTACTGTACTTTTAGCTATTTTATTCATACAATCAAATAAATTAGGGTTAACTTTAATGAAAAAGGAGAAAGAGAACATGAAAAAAACAAAAGAAATTCAAGCAGGTGACAACGAATGAACGGAGTAAAATTTGTAGCATTCATCAGTATTTTAATTGCCATTTTTTTAGGTTACTCCATTCTCAACTATAGTTTAGACTCAATTGATGGTACGTCAGCAATGAACAATTGTACAGTCGATGTAGTTAGTTCTAACACCGTTTATGGTATTGTCCCTATGCTCTTGATGATAGGAGCGGTTATTGTTGTAGTAGGAATTATCATTTGGTATATTGGTTCATATGAGCATTACGTAAAAACGCATAACGTACTTGATAAATATCTACACTTCTTAGATAAGATGGTCGATTATTTCTTCTATGGATTATTTGCATATGCAATCTTTGGTTCTGTTGCACTAGCAGTCTACTTAATGTATAGAGCAACCCTAATTCCAGGAAGCAGTGAAGTTACATTTGAAATAGCAAAATATATCATTTACGGAATCATTTTCTTCGTAGGTACAGCAGGTGTTGGTTATCTATTTGAAAAATATATTTGGAGTAAATATCAAAAAAGGAAGGAGCAATATGAACGTGAACACGGAAAAGACAACAAGGATGAGACCGAGTAAAAAAGATTATTATCTCAATATTGCTAAAGCAATAGCTCTACGTTCCCCCTGTCTTAAAATGCAAGTAGGAGCCGTACTAGTTAAAGATGATGCAATCATATCAACTGGATATAATGGCCCTGCACGTGGAGAGCCTCATTGTATTGTCTGTAGCAGAGAGAATAAACTCCCTGGCTCTGAGTACACAATATGTCCTGCTGTTCATGCCGAGGAGAACGCTGTTATAAATGCAGCTAGACAAGGAGTAAGCACAATCGGTGCTACTCTCTATCTTTATTTATCTAAACCTGATTCACATTCAGGACCATGTTACCGTTGTACTCGTCTTCTAAAAAATGCTGGTGTAACTGAGGTAATAATGTGAATGAAAAGATAACGAGGGTCATGGTTTGAAGTCCTCTGGACACCCCTGCAAAGGTTCTTCAAAGGACAAGGAGAGTTCAATTCTCTCCCCCTTGTCTATAACAAAGGTAATAATATGTCAAACTCATTAACTGGAAATTATCAAGTGACATTAATAGGAATACTTTTATCCATCCTAGTTATTTTTATGATTTGCATTTTTATTTTATATCCAGTATTATGTAGTTTATAAAAGGAGAAATGAAAGTTGAAAGTAAAAGTTGAATGTAATGGTGTTGAAACCACTTACCCTATTAAAGACAAACACGAAGAATACATATATAAAATATTAGAATTTTTTTCTGAATGTGAATAAGATGATATGTGAAAGATGTGGTAAAGAATATGAAATGTACACTACACGCCATTATTATTGTAAGGATTGTATAAATAATATGGATGATATCTCATATTGCAAAGGATGTCATTGTATGACTCACGCAATTAAAAAAGGCCCTACAACATTCGTTTGTGGTAAATGTGGATATCCTAAAAAAGATGGTGATGACTAAATGAAAGCCACACTCAAAGATAGAATCGAAGATTTTATATATATTATTTTATCTTTATGGCATGTGTGGCTTGGAATAATTGCTATGTTGATATTATGTTACATCTTTACAGTAATTTTAAATTCAATTCCCACTGTTTGTCCACATTGTGGGCAACCATTGTGGTAGAATAATCAAAGAGGAATAAAAATGGCAGTAATAAACCCTAGTAATTGGAAGAACGCAAGAAAGTATAATCTACAAACACAACGTTTAGTTAAGAAAGAAACTATCTGGAATGAAAAACAAAATTATCCAGACCTAATTACAAATGATTTAATTAAACATTTCAATATATATGATGAATCATATGTAAGAGATGTCGTTCTGTCAACCCTACTACGAAGAGGAGTTAACAAATGGTTTTTAGTAAGAAAACTACTCATCAGACTCAAAAAACATTATGTTGACCTCATCAATGAAGACCGCAAAGAGCTAGATAGTTCAACCCTACATCCGTCTACTAGAGCCTACATCAAAGGTAGAATGGCAGCAAACACACAAATCCGAGATGATTTACTCACGTTATGTCAAGCACCACGTTGGGTTATCTGGAACCAAAAATCAATTGGTCTAATGGACACAATTGGAATGAAGACATCTTATAAAGTCAAATTTGTTGTTCTATTCAACAAACTCATGAATGCAAGATTTAGAAAATAGGAGCATAAATAAATGGCAGTAAAAATAGTATCAAATTCCAAGAGCATTGAAGTATACTACCACTACGATGAACTGTTTATAGAAATCATGCGTGAACACCGTGGATGGTGGAATAAAAACAAAAAATGTTGGACCTTTCCACGTTATAAAAAAAGTGATATTTATGAAGCTCTAAAAAGTGAAAATTTCTTAGTAAGAATGCAATAAAATACATAGTAATAATTTATCTTATTTAAACCTTTGCTTATACTAAGCGAAAACTATATATACTAGTACATACTATATATAATATAGGTGTATGGTATGGGTAATGCGAATTTTTTAAATAGTGTTAGAAATCAGATACAAGCTAAAATAAATCAAGCTAGAGCTATTCAAAAAAAAGCCCAAGCAGCAGCCTCTTCTTCTAAAAGTTCTTCTTCAAATAAATCTTCATCTAGCGGAAGTTCTCGTAATAAATCTTCTTCAAATAACGCTGCATATAGAATGAAAGATAAAATTCAGAGTCAAATAGACAATGCTCTTGTTATTCAGCAAAAAGCCCAAGAAGCTGCGAATGTCTCTTCACAGAAAGATAATTCTACTCAATGGGTTGGTCCTATGCAACGAACTAATCAATCTATACCTTCTCCAAATATTACTGATAGATTACCATCAAATATTCAAAACATCATTAATCAAAATCAAAATCAACCTAGAACTACACCTATACCTTCTCCAAATATTACTGATAGATTACCATCAAATATTCAAAACATCATTAATCAAAATCAAAATCAACCTAGAACTACTTCTCCAACTTATACATATGAAGGTTCAGTAAATTCACATGACCTTGATACAACTGATAATTTTGTAGGTCCTGTAAAACCTTCAACACCACCAGGGGTTAATCAAGAAGAACTATTGAACAGATTTACAAGGTTTTTACCAGAATCAACTCAAGAAACTGTAAACAAAATATATGACACTTATTCCACAGCGAGAGATGTAAATAGACAAACAACGTTAGATGGTTCAATAGGTGTTAATTTAGATACTTGGAATGAAATAGCAAATATCCAAAAAATTAATAAAAGAAATTTAGAAATACTTTTAGAAAACGAAGATATAACAGAGGTTGACCTAGGAAATGGTCCTATTTCAAGAGAAGAAGCTATTGCACAAGTACGAAGTGATATAGATAACACTAGAGTTACATTAGGCTCAACTGTATATGACCCATCTGAAACATCTTATTTAAAGTATGCAAAAGATTGGGATGATTATCGCTCTTCCATTCCTGTTTTTACACCTTTTGATTATTCTCAAAAAACTACTTCTGAAGAACAACAAAAAATTGACAATAAAGCAATAGAATACTATGAAGGTTTAGAAGCTGGTAAATGGTCTAGTCCTTATGAATGGGCAAAACAACAATATAATGATACTGTTCTTATAGACAAAGACATACCATTATTAGGTGGATTAGTCAGTGCTATTAGACAAGGAGATACAACTATAGATGCAGACCAAGCAAAACTAATTAGCACTTTACAAAATGCATCACCCTATATTCTTAATAAATATGGTATAGCAACTGATGCAACGTATTATGAACCAATATCAATGGGGAAAAACGAAGGTATTCAATCACAATTTTTTGACCCTTATAGCAATGCATCAAGTATTCTTGGTTCATTAGAAGAAAAATATCCAGATACTGATTCAACTGGTCAACCATTAGAATATAATTGGACTAACGAAGATGGTACGACAGAAACAGGTCTTTCTGGTTCAGAAGTTCGAGCACGTATGGAAAAAGAATTGTCTGGTTATAATGATTATTGGACAGCAGGTATGACTGCAAGTGACCAATGGCATCCTGATACCGTTATTACTAAATATAATCCACGTACACATCATATAGACACAGCATCAAATAAAGTTATTCCTGGCCCAGAAAAATGGAAAGATGCTGATGGGAATATCATACCTGTTTCAGATTTACCAACTACAGCATATCATAATGATTTTCAAATTTATGGAGGAGATAAATACAATTATTACTTAGATATGTTAGAGAGGAATAAAGGTAATCCTTTAACAGCATTATCACTAGGTGCATCTCCAGAGAATATAGCTAATGTTCCTTTACTTTATTATGGTTTAACAGGTGATACTCAAAAACAGCAAGATATTCAAGTTGCTGCAATGGCAAAACACGCAGAAAATTACGGACCAGAAGGTCAAATGTCATTAGGTGGCTTTGCAAAATCATATCTAGAATCTCCTTACACTCAACTAGGTCTCGCTTATGGAGCAGGTGCAGGAGTTGGGGGATTAGCAGCAAGATATGGCCCAACACTTGCTACGTCATCACCATTATTAATTAATACAGGAAAAGCAGTACTACTTGGTGCAGGTGGAACATTAATTGGTACACAAGCTATGGGCACAGTTAATCAATTTAGACAAGGAGACATTGGTGAGGGTTTAGGTGCAGCATGGTTGTTATCTTCTCAAGCAGCAGCAGGTTCATTAGGTTATAATATGGGTCAAAACCAAATGACTAAATCTGGTTTAACATTACTTGAAAAAAATACTAAAATTAGTGCCAATAAAATGCTCGATAAATTAGCAGCAAACAATTCTGACGATACTATAATTAACATTACAAACAAAGCGACAGGAGAAACAATAAAATTAAAAAATCCTACATTTAAAGAATTTCTTAGAAATACTGGTGATTTTGATGATGTAGCAAATATCACTGATGATATATTATCACAAAAGGGTATGGACCCAAATAAATTTAAATGGAGCTATGAGTCAATCACTAAAAGTGATGCATCAAGGTTTAAAGATAGTATCAATGCTTATTATGATAATATAGCAGCAGGTCGTTATAAAGTAGATACTGGAATAGGTAAATATACAGGTAAATGGAACGAAAAAGATGTTTCTCAATGGCAACGTGATATGATTAATCAACAAGGTGGTATTGATAAAATAATAACAGAACAAACGGGAGACCCAAATGCACCTGCTTTACTTAGAAGAATGAAATCTGGCTTCTTCAATCGAAGCAAACCAGAAATAACAGGTAGTACAAGTTACAGAAAGCAATTAGTTTCAACATTAGATGATGCAAATCTTAATCAATATATGAAAAATAACCCTAACGTAAATATCTTATCACCTGAAGAATTTTTCCTTAAAAGTGGTCGAGGAGGTTTTATTGATGCTAATAGACAAATTACTCTTAATTTACAAAAACCAGGAAGTGTAGGAGCAAACAAAGTAGATGATATTATTGCTCAATATCAAAAAGCTATCCAAGGAAAAACACAATCACAAATTGATGATTTAACACAAAGTTATGGTAACAAATTAAAAGATTACATAAACATAGTAGATGATGCTGTTGTATTTAAGGGTCCAAATGGTGAAAGTTTCACGTATAATGGTTGGATTAGTGGTGATGATATAGTATCTACAGCAAGTAAAAGTGGTTATCAATCATCATGGAAGATGCCAGTGGAGGATAGTTTTACTGTACCTAAAAACACATCAGCATCCATTCAACTTAGTGATGATATTATTGATTTAAAACCAGGAGATATTGTTAATTCGAATTATAATCCTATGGGTGGAGGTCAAATCACGATTAACAGAGGTGGTAAAATAATAACCCATGATACACTAGATGATACCGCCACGCTTGTGTATAAAAAAGGAAGTAATTTACAACATGAGTTACTTCATCATAATTTCCCAACTGCCTCAGAGTCACAAATAAGATTATGGGAATCAGCAGAAAATCCATTTAAAATAAGTACTTATAAAAATGTGGGAGATTTAGATTTCAATACAGCAAGAAGAAGATTTATCATTGATGCTTTGCAAACAAGAAATTTAAAAAATATTGATATGAAAGCTGGATTCAAACCAGGACAACAAGTATCTATTGGTGGTTCTAGAGCAAGTAGCGTACCATTAGATGATGATTTTGTATTATCTTCACTTCAACAACAAGGAGCAACAACTGGTGAAGCAGTTCTAGGAGCATGGCATCCAAAATATGCAAAGAACTTGGAAAATGCAGCAAATATATATTCACGTTTACAATCACTAACATCAAATGTTAAAGGAACAGATACTCCAGCAGCACGGTTTACAGAAGCTGTCTTTAATATAGGTGATAGCCCATTAATTATGCCAAGTAATAAAGTTGCATATTTACAAAGACCATCACTGGTAGATAGATTGTTTCCTTATATTGAATTTGGATATGAACATACTCCAGGTCCAATACAAGGCGGTTTATTTAAAGCAACAACAGGATTAAATCCAAATCAATATGGTATGGGTTCAGGTTATAACTTCGTAGTACAACGTTCAGGACTAATTCCTACTTTTGGCCAAACTCTTGGCACAGGTTCTTCATCTTCAATTTCTCCAGGCTCTTCATTCGGTGGAGTAATTGTAAACCCAACAACTCCAAGCTCAAGTAGTTCTTCAAATAGTATGAGAAATTTAGTTACGACAAGTTCACCATCATCTTCTAGTAAATCATTTTTATCTTCATACATGTCTTCATCTAATAGTTATCCATCCTCTTCATCAAGTGGTTCTAGTAGTTCAGGCGGTTCTAGTGGTTCTTCTGGTTCAAGTAGTTCTTCATCTTCCAGTTCTAGTAGTGGTTCTTCTGGTTCAAGTAGTTCTTCATCATCTTCATTATCTTCATCACAATCATCCTCATCTTCCAGTTCATCCCCAAGTAGCTATTCATCAGGTATGGGTTTCATACCACCTTATATACCAGGAGGCGGTCCATCTCCAGCAGGTGGAGGTTCTGGTAAAGATTATTATTGGACAGAATTTAGACGTACACGCCGTACTCATGCCATGCCTACATTAGCAGCAGGAATTAGAGCTAGACAACAGGCAACTAAACTTAAAGGCCCATATTTCTCACTTGTTTAGAGTCATTCAATAATGACAAAATGCCATACACTACGTGGGGAGAATCTTCTCCTCACCCAAACATGAACAAAAACAAACTACACAAAATCATACGCACATTTGCAGACCAGGAACCAAATGAAAATATCTATAAATTTGGCCTTTGTTCGGAGTTTGCTGTAGCGTTAAAAAGGTTTTTAAAATCAGGTACTATTTATAAAGCAGGATTAATGCATACCGCCCTCAAATGGCAAAATTATTATTGTGATATTACTGGTTGTTTAAATAGAGACCGTTTTCAATTTAGAAATCCATCAATCTCATTATACCCTGCAACAAAAGAAGAAATAATTCACATTAACAATCTATTAGACCATAAAGAAGTTGATAGAATACATAAAACCTTAACCAAAATATCACGGAGGGTAAAGTAATGAAATCTAGAAAATATACACTCAAAAAAATTTCAGCTAAAAACATCGAATCAATCATGAGATTAGATGACCGATTAATATCAACTTGGTCCCGTGATTTATATCTTGAACGTTTAAGATTATATCCAGATTTGGCTTATGGCATGTTTGATGGTAAAAAAATGATTGGTTTTGTTATTGGTAAAAGGAATCCTGATGACACTGTACTCATAAGTAGACTAGCAGTAGACTCAAAGTACGAAAATCAAGGCTTAGGTACAAGGTTAGCAAACAAACTTAAATATGCCGCAAACGCTTTAATGGTCTCAACGGTAAGAGCATCAAACACTCCCTCTTTAAAAGTACATGAACATATAGGTTTCACAGATGTTCAACCTTACACATTCTATGATGGAGAACCTGGATTCAAACTCCGAACAAAAAAGAAGTGGGGATATTAAATTGAAATATCAAATAGATGATTTAGTAAAAATGATGGGTTACATTCGACCTGCTTTCTCTCAAGGTGAAGAGGAATTTATTGCTAAATACATTGATAAAGTACCAGGAATGCGAAAAGATACGTTCGGCAACAGATACATATCAATTGGTAATCATGATACAATGTTCACAGCACATACTGACACAGTTCATCGTTGGTCAACAGGCACAAGACAAAAAGTCTATGTTAAAGGCGGATTTGCATACACATCTGGCCGTGATGTATTAGGTGCAGATGACACTGTTGGTTGTTTCATACTCCTCAATATGATTTACGCAGGAGTACCAGGACTTTACTTTTTCTTCAGAGATGAAGAACATGGTGGTAATGGTAGTAGCTACGTAGCTAAAAATAAAGTACCAAAAAACATAAAAAAAGTTGTTTCCTTTGATAGAAAAGGATATACTGACGTTATTACTCATCAGGGTAGGACTAAAACAGCTTCTGATGAATTTGCAAAAGCATTAGCACGTGCTTTAGGTCGTGGATATCAACCAAGTAACAGGGGAACATTCACTGACTCTGCTAGTTTTGAAGGTATTGTCCCTGAATGTACAAATCTATCAATTGGTTATAAAGATGCTCATACTATAAAAGAAATGCAAGATTTAAGATTTGCAAGTTGGTTGTCACAGAAAGCAATAAAACTTAATTGGAAAAAATTACCTGTCAAACGCAATCCATTTGCTGATAATTATGTGGGTTGGTGGAGTGAACAAAATAAAACAATAAAGAAAAAATCTTCATATGGTAAACCACAACAAACAAAGGAAACAGATAGAGTTGATTGGATGCCAGAACCATTATGGTCCAAATCTACTACTCGTAAAGACTCTAAACCTGAACCTTATACCCCAGAACTCGTTTCATTCAACCCTAAAAATAATATAAAATACAAAAAACCAAAAGGAAAGAAATCAGATTATTCATCGGAGTGGTGGTTATGGTAAAGAATTTAGTTAAAATCAACAAAGTAAAAATGCCGAAATTTAATACGAAAGCAAATATACATGTTCCCTCTTATGCAACTATTAAAATGGGTTCTAAACCAAGGAAGACCATTAGCACAACAAAGCCTCCAATTCTTCCCATTAAGTTTCAAAAGGCTAAGCACATGAATTGGAGTCAAGCAAAAGCTGCCTTTCCTAAATTAGCTCCTTTTGGAGATGTTGATAAGGACCATGTAGTTAATATGTATGATTGCAAACCATTCGATTATTATAAACATGCTGTTCATCCTAGTGACGTGGGAAGACGTGTTCATGCTTGGTCTACACCTGGATTAACTTTTGATAAAGTATTTAAACGTGCAGAAACAGCATTACCTCATTTATTCAAAGAAGGTGGTGAAGTAGAAGACCAAGTTTCTGATTGGTTAACAGAAGCTTTAGAGAAAAGAACTGAACAAAGTCCAGTACCCCCATTCAAAGATATTGTTGGTATTTATAAACGTAAGGTAACATTCACTCCAGAAGAAACTAATATGATTCAGTTAGCTATTAAACAATATTTAAATGCCAAATATCCTAATAAAGATTTTTACTTTGACCATAAAAAACCCTCTGAAGTAACAGTCGTTGATTATGATATAGATGAAGGATTATTAAATCAAATATCATTTGGTATATTAAAATATGGAAAGCGTTATGACCAAATCACTCAAGAAATTTCTGCAATTCAACAAGAATTAGAATCATCCTCTGGTGTAGAAACACCATCCATTTCTGCTTTATTATCAAATCAATCCAGTTCCGAAAGGCAAAATCAACTCAAGTTTGAATTAAATCAACTTATTCAAATGAAAAATAACATAGACCAAACTGCAAGAGAAATGGCATCAAAAGGTAGAGAGAAAACCCAAAAGATAAGTAAAGTTTTAGGTAATGATGCTCCTGAAGAGTATAAAGATTTACTAAAACATTTAGGTTCTGCTGCACAAATGGTAACGTTTTGGATTACAGATGACCCTTCAAGAGTAATGACCAAATCAACTATTACTAATGAAGCAGGTGAAAAGGCAAATCCTGATAGTTTTTATTATGCTTTGCAAAATGAAAGTGACTCTTCAAAATATTTATCTTGGACATCTTGTGAACGTGTATATGGCCCTTATTCTAGGGGAGTTTGGCATGATATAGAACTCCATAATGCAATTGTATATATTTATCTAGGTGGTAGAACACCAAAAAAAGATAGACCCTCTGGTCGTATTATGCTTAGATGGGGAGAAAATCCTGAAACAGGAGCATATGATGTAGGAGTTGAAGCAGTCGCTTATCCATGGGGAAAATCTGATTCTAAAAATCCTGATGTTTCTAAAAATGATTCACTACGTTTTGCTGTTCAAGAGATTCTTCAAGAAAAGGGTTATTTTTTAGGTCGTGTACAAACTCCTTATAGATATGAAGGATATAGTGATGTAGAAAGGGCTGAAGATGTAAGAATCGCATATACTCCTTATGATAAACCAGTATTTAAACCTAAAGATATAAGACAGTATAAAATAAATCTATCAAAACAAGAATCTATTCCTGAACCCCTTCAAGTTATGTTAGCTAAAGATGAATCAGAACCTATACAAATTAGAATTGCTAATAAGGATGAAGTAGCTCCTAAAGCCATGAGAGCTCTACGTACAACACCATATCCTTTTGTTCAACAAGAAATTGCTATAAGACCTGATTTACTTAAAAAACATCCAAAAACATATTTCAAGTTAGTTGATATTCACCATCAAATGGATAAAAGTGAGCAGGAGGACATAAAACTTAATAGAAAACTTCTTGAAGGAAATAAAGAACCACCTAATGAGGCTATGGAAAAACTCTTTACAGATAAATACGCAATGAATACAGCGTTAAATCAACCTTACGGAGACAAACCACAATTTCAATTTAAAATGATAGATATGTTTCCTGAAGATGCTCCATATAAACTTGCTGCTACTAACGATAAATTAAGTGCTCCTGTTATCTCCGCAATTATGAAGACAGATAGTGATGAGGCTACAATAAGGCGTTTGGTAGAGTCTCATGGTGAAAAATTATCACGTAATCAAATAAAACATATCATTCAAAAATATCCCATCTATGGTTCAAAATTTATAACATCAAATAGATTACAACCCATAGAAATAATGAATATTTGGAATAATATGAGTGATGCAGATAAACACTATGCCATAAGAGATACATATGGAAATGTACCACCTATATTACAAAAGGCAATAAAAGAGGGCGATAATCTTTCTTTGAAAGCTCAACTGTACTCTTTTGGTTTATTATCAGATGCTGATAAGGATATTATTTATGATTTGGCTTCTAGTGACCTTTATAATAAAACGGATATACAAGAGGATTTGATTCAACATCATTTCTCTGTTCCTATAATTAATAGAATATTTAAAAACTCTCCTTCTCTTTCAATTATAAATAGAACTATGCAAAAAACATTAAGTAAAGCTGATGAATTACCAAAGAATGATTATCTACAGTTACTGGATACTATGCTCTCTCTTGCTGAAGAAGGAGATAGCAACGCAAAGGAACGTTTTGGTTACTATTATAACGATTTAATGGTGACTGATTTGTCTCCTTCTATTGTATCTAGGATGAATAAATTATTGGATAAAAACCAAAATAAATCTAAAAACGAAAATTCAGATTTTGTAGAACAACCTGAAGTTGCTCAGAGAAACAACCAAGAAAATTCATCTGATATTGATTTATCGGAACATATGACTGCATGGACTCGTAGTCAAATATTTGATGGTTATAGTATAGAAAAAATAGAAGACCGATTCAAGGAATATTTAAATGAAGCTGCTAATTATCATGCACGTTTTCCAACCTTACTTTCAATTGGTGTAAATTATATTATAAAGTTATTTGAAGAGGACTCTAGGTGGAATAGTGATATTGGTGGAAATGTAATAGCTATACTTTATAATTTTATGAAAGATGATAGTAGAGTTTCTACATTAAGAAATGAGACAGTGACTGATGCATTTAGAAGTCTTGCTCAATCAAGTGATAGAGCTGCAACGTTAATAGTAAATAGTGAATATGATATGGTACATAGAGTTATTCCTGTAGACACTGGACTTCTTTATGATACTTCTTTTAAAAGGCTTAGAGAAAGTGATGCTATTGATAGTCACATGAGAACAGAAATGTATAAACGTATTGTTGAAATTAGTCAAAATGAGTCAGTAGCTTGGATTTACTTAAAAGACCATATATTAGAAGAAGACATGGATGAGATGATAGAAAAAATATATGGAGTTAATTAAAATGAACTTTATACCAATACTACATTTTATATCCGCAATTGCCCTCTTCGGCTTAGTAATGTATTTCTTCAATCCTATAGTCGATGAAGTACACGAAGTAACTGGATTAGAAGAAGATGATACTGTCTATACAACCGCAATGTTCTTCTTTTTTGATATCATAGCAGCCGTCAACCTTTTCGGTGCAGGAATCAGATTTGTTATATTTATGCAAGGTGATAAAGAATGAAAGGCTTACACGCTCAACCTATAAAATTAAAACCATTAAAGGTAATAGAAGCAACTCCTAAATTACTGACTAAATCAACCACAGCATTCCCTTCTATATCAATTACACAACCATCACGGAGACGTAGATTTGTCGAACCAGCTTCTCACTATTTGACTAAAGAACAAATAAATCAACAACAAAAAGAATACAACCAAAGTATAAAACATTCTGATAAAATTGGTAACAAAATTGGTATGAATGATGGTCCCCGACCTAATCAAAAAGATTTTGATAAATTTTACAGTAATCGTGATAAGACCGTCAAAGAACTTGTTGAAAGTACAGCAAAAAAACATAACTCTATTCTACATGGTAAACACAACGTAAATTACCTTTTCGCACATTATCTTGGTAAAGAAAGAGCACGTAAAGCAGGTCTAATTCAACCTACTTATGACTATGATGTATGGGCTTTCAATGCTAAACAACGAGCTATAGAAATGCAGAAAGCCATTGATAAAAAGATAGGAGCTGATATAGCTTATGCAGAAAAAGAAATTAATCCACCTGCAATGAAATCACGTTGGGTTGTCAGAATAAAAGATAAACCAGAAGATGAAGAAGTAGATTATGCGACAATACCAAATCCAAAAATGCATATGATTGAAACAACCACCATCAATGGTATACGCAGAGAAACCCTTCGAAGTTCAGCATCAAGAGATTTACAAATTTTACATGGTGCAGTTCCCATGCTCCAACATAGAGCACCTGCACGTTTAGACAGATATGAAAAGTTTAGAAAAATGGAGAAAAAATAAATGCAACCAGCACAAAGAACCCCCAACTGGATAGTCGCTAGTATTTCACTAGGAGCCTTTGCAGCAATCCTCATCATTCTATTCTCTGTAATGACAGGGCCATTCAATACTGTAATGGACCAGATAGGAGATTCAGCAGAAAAATTAGACGTAGAAGACGAAGTAGACCCATTCCTTAGTCTATATCTTACTGTATTTGGCCTCATCTTCATATTAAGCATGATAGGCTTGATTGCATGGTATGTTCTAGGTTCACATCGTGAAGAATATGACGAACAGGTATACCGTAGGGGTCCATAATACAAAAAATTACCGAAACACTTAAATACTAGGACATATATAATATAGTAGGTGGATATAAAAATGAGGAAACGTGGATTTTACATCTTAATTCTAATGTTATTACTAGTTTTAACCATATTTACAATGGGTGCTATTGCAGCAGATGTATATGTAAGTGGTACTGAAGACCCAGGATGGTATGATGCTACTCACGTAGCAACAATTAATGAATCTATTAATAACGCCTCAAACGGAAATGAAGTTTACATTTATGATGGTGAATATACTTGTGAATTATTAGATGGATGGAACGTATCAAAAGAATTGCATTTTATTGGTGAATCAAAGGAAGGTGTTCTTTGTCGTACTTATGAAGGTCAGCTTTGGAATATAACGGCTGATAATGTAACGATTGAAAATATATCTATGTATTCTAATGCATCTGGTGTATCAACCTTTGTAATACAACAAGGCGGAAATTTTACCTTACAAAATTCTTTTCTTGAAGCAAATTATACTTCGATTTTTATGTATGGTTTAAATTTTAACATAACAAATTTAAATAATATCTCATTAACAGGTCATATTACTGAGGGGTTGATGTTTTTACAATATAGTGATAATGTAACGATTGAAAATGTTACTTGTAATGCTACAGCAGATTATGGTATTCATATTTTAGGAAATAACACATTAATCCAGGATTGTTCTTTTACAGGAGCAATTGATGATGAACTACTTCATTTTGAAGATTATTTAAATGATACAATTATTCGAGGAAATTATTTACAAAATAGTGAATATGGTATTAGATTGGCTTCCGATAACTATCATGATGTTCTTATATATAATAATTATTTTAGTAATAACAGTGAACATATGTATGGAGATTTAGGCAGTGCAACATACAATATATCCAAAACATTAGGAACAAATATTATAAGTGGACCATATTTAGGAGGAAATTATTGGGATAATTACACTGGTGTTGATACTAATTCGGATAGATTAGGTGATACATTAAATCCTGTTTATGGTGATGAACTTCCTTTAACATCTGCTACAGTAGTTTACGTTGATGATAATGCTAATCCTATTTGGTATGATAGAGAACATGTTGCTACTATGCCAGAAGCAATAAATAACGTCTCAGTAGGAGGAACGATATATGTTTGGGATGGAACATATAATAATTCTAATATACAGGTGAATAAATCCTTATCAATTATAGGAAACACTTCAGCAAATGTTACTATTGATGGAGAGAATGCAGGAAACTCTGGTGATGATTATCTGTTAAGAATTGATGCAAATAATGTTACCATTTCAGGTTTTACCTTTAAGCAAGTAGGAAGATACTATATTCCAATAGTGTGGGTTGGTTGTAATGCAATTTTCATTAATAATACAAATAACTTAACTATACATGATTGTATTTTTGATGGTTCAGTTAATTATATGAGAAATGCAATATCATCATATTCACATTCGGAGAACTATTATGATAGATTTGTTGGTAACGTTAGCATCCATAATAATACGTTTATTGGAGGAAACGAAGAATGGTATGTCTCAGTTTACTTGGATGCTGACAGAGAAGGTAACATAGTTGAAAACATTACTATTAGAGAAAACAATATGACGGGAGATGATATGTGGTATCCTATTGAAATTTATGGTGATAATTACAATGACAATAAAACTTGTGGGAATATAAATATTATTAACAATACGTTTAATAAATCATCATCATATACAATTATAACAATCCAAGACTTATCAAATATAGTCATCAAGAAAAATGAACATTTTGGTTTAGAAATGGATGCAGTGGATAATTTACAGTATACAAATAATATAATTAATGGAAGTACTACTTATTATTCACTTTTAGGATACTTATCAAATTC
>CAZNER010000042.1:0-16913 GCA_964572065.1 uncultured Candidatus Saccharibacteria bacterium | reverse complement strand
GGTGATATAATAAAGGTTGATTACGGTGCTTTATATGATGGTTGGTATGGTGATTCTTGTTTTACAGCTGCGGTTGGAAAAGTTTCCTCAACCGCAAAAAAATTAATAGATATATCAGAAAAATGTTTATATAAGGCAATAGAAAAAGCTGTTCCTGGAAATAGGATTGGAGATATTTCAAATACAATTCAGACAACAGCAGAAGAAGCGGGATTTGATCCGGTAAGAAATTACACAGGTCATGGGGTGGGTAAAAATTTACACGAGGCCCCACAAATATTAAACTACGGCAAACCTAATGAAGGTATTTTATTGAAAGAGGGTATGGTGGTTGCTATAGAACCTATAATAGCAGAAAAGAGTTATAAAAATAAAATTGATTCTAATGGATGGACGGTTCGAACATTGGATGGGGGTTTGGTAGCAGAGTTTGAACATACAATAGCAATTACAAATAATGGACCAATTATATTAACAAAAAAGTAAAAAAAAATACTTGACAAATCAAAATTAATGATTATATTAGGATAGGGAAAGGTGAATGGCTCATATAAGAATAGAGAATGAATACACAAGATGTCCAGAATTTGCTGAATTTATATGTACACCCGGCTTTGGTATATGGATGTTTTTAGCAGGACAAATTATAAGGGGATGGAGTGAAGCCCCAGGAGCAAAATGGATATATCATAAATATTTAATGGCAGAAGGTTGGTTGTGTGCTTCATATAGTGTAGAAAATATAGCCAAGAACTGTAAGAAGTTTCATAAAAATGGCGAACCTAATAAAAGTTGGGTAAGTAGGCATACAAAAAAATTAGTTAAAATGGGAATTATTAAAAAGCACAAAAGTGGAAGGAAAATAATTTATCAGTTAGGATATTTGAAAAATAATAAAGAAGTATTATTCTTTGATGAGTATTTTGCTCCAAAAGCACTTAAGGCAAAAAAGCATAGAATGGAAGTTCGAGCTGATGAATATGATGCCACAATGGATGAACATTATAAAGAACAGTTGCAATTATTGCAACTATAATATAACAATAGTTGCAAATAGTGCAACTATTATACCGAATAGTTGCAAATAGTGCAAAACATAATAACAATACAATTATATAATAACAAAGCAGTTTATATAATAACAAAACAGTAGATTTAAATTTCAAGGAGTAAAATTAAAAAGATTTCCTGGAACAATGGCAATAACTCTCACGAATTTATATGCGGCGGAACAGTTAATGAGTTTAAAAAGCTCGACAGGCCTGCAATCATTTATTAACACAGTTTGGAATGGGGTTCCGATTATGGTAATTTGGAATCATCTTGCTAATGGGGTAATGCAGATCTGGCCAGAGTATGTTGTTGAAGAAGGGGATCTTTACATGTTAGAAGATATAATGAGAATATTTTTAGAAAGGGAAGGATTATAGTTATGTCTAAAGATTTAATTAGTGCTAATGAGATTAGAGATCTAACACTAAAAGTAGAAGAATTGATTGATAAAGATAATGTTTATATGCAAATCGCGACTCGCGGAGCAGATCCAAATGCCAAAGATCTAATTGATTTTAAAACGTTTACCCAAGAAAAATTGGCTTTAGTAGCAGAACGAATGCCAGAAATAAATAGAGCCACAAGAGTTTTCGGTAAGCAGAATTCTCAAGCTACTGGAAAGTTAATGTCCCTTCATATGATAGCTCAATCACCCTACCGAAGAATGAAACAATGTCTAGCTAAAATTGAAAGAAAGCGAAGTGCTCTTAAAGAAAACATTTTTAAACTCCGTGAAAATAAAGTTGAGCTAGATAGAAATCTTTATAAAAAGAAATTACTATTAGAAAAAATACATAAAGCAGAATCAGGTCAGACTTATGTTGAAGATGATGTAACGATGCTTGATTTTGATCTACAAGAACTTGATATAAAGATTCAGAAACTAGCTGCTGATGTAAGTGATTCTAATATTTATATTGAAGGCGCTTTAAAAGAGATAGGAATGTATCAAGAATCTTATAATGAGATTAAAGAATCATATAACATTCCCGATCAGTGGGATGAAGGAGATATGGAGCAGGCAGAAATAGAGGAACATGTTAAAACAGCATTTTTACACGCAATTCGTGATGTGGAAATGACAGGTAAATTAAATGTAGGAACGCATGAGTATTTAGAACAGTATGGAGTTAATCCACATACTGCTTATTCATTAGTAAGAGGATATTTAAACGAAGTCGAAAATAGATCTGCTAATGGAGAAAATCTAAATATAAAATTATTATATGACTTCTTGGATAGGATGTATGATGAATTTAAAGATGAATATAAATATGCTATGGAGAGGTTGGGTATAAAGACTTTGATTTCCGAAGATTTTTTGTATATAGAAGACAAAGGAGAATAATGATAAATGTCTTATGCTGATGATTTTACAACATTTACAGAAGTAGATCCTGATTCTAAAATCACTAAAACAGCTACACAAATAGATGCGCAATTAGATAGAACCAATCCTAGTTATGTCTATAAAGATTATGGTGTCGATAGATTTGGTACTGATTTAGAACATCAATTTACATTACGTCCCTATAATGCACAAAGTACAGGTTCATTTATTCAAGTTTGGGCACTTAGTAATGAGATAGGAGGTTTGTCTCAAGTACAAGAAGAAATTGGGTTAGCTGTTCAGTATTATAGTTTAGGTCCGATATACAAAGGAATGCTTTTTCATCGTGTTGAAGGAGTTAATACTTGGAGTCCAAGTTATTTCAGTTTTAGTTATAATGACACACGATATATAACTATAATTAGATCAGGAAGCACTCTTACTGGAAAATTGTATACTGATGTTGGTAGAACTAATTTACAAAAAACTATTACAAGAACTGGTTGTCCTACAACATCTTATAGATATATATATGGTGTTCAAAATTATGGTAGTGGAAGTTCATATCATAAAGTTTCGGCACAAATAAGAAATTTTGTATATGATGAAGATCCTAATATGGTTAATAAAATTAAAGGTACAAAAAGTGATACTGCTAGAATTATAGTTTTAAATGAATCAGATTGGAATATAGACTCAAACGCGGTAGTTAGCGGCTCAGGCGCTTATGAAGTAGAAACAGTAGATACTGAATCAAAAACTATAATAGCCAGAGATGGTGATGGTTGGGTAAAAGGTTATGGAAATATTATACCAATAACAGAATAAGGAGATTTAAATGGAAAAGGAAATAAAGGTAAATTTATTTATAGGAACACCGTGTTACAATAGTCAATTGCATTCTGACTATTTACATTCAATATTAGACTTTCAACAACATAAAGTTCCTGTTACAATTATGACAATAGGTAATGAAAGTTTAATAACAAGAGCAAGGAACACTATAATATCATATTTTTATGGGACAATGAATTATACACATTTACTTTTTCTTGATGCTGATATAAGTTTATCAGCTCAAGGTTTGATAAGGTTGCTGTCTCATGAGAAAGATGTTATTGGTGCCGCCGTTCCATTAAAGGGTAAAAACAAACAGACAGGCGATGCTATCTATAATGTTGGTAAAAATTTAGGTGAAGAGGATGGTCTAATAACTACTAATAAAGTTGGAACAGCTGTTTTTATGTTATCTAGAAGAGCTGTTAATGCTTTAGTTGCCAAAGCCGTAGATGATAATGATGTATATTATCCAAATCCTCATACACGGGGACACTATGACCCTAACATAAAAATGTATGATATTTTTAAAGTAGGCGTGGTTGACAATGATTATCTGTCTGAAGATTATTATGTTTGTAAAACTTTAATGGATTTAGGTTTTAATGTGTATGTTGATCCTGCGGTTATGACAAAACATAGTGGAATGTATGTATTTGAATAAATTATAATTAACTAACCTCTTTAATAGTAGAGGGAAAGGAAAGGAATTATGTATAGAGTACCATATGTTATAGAAAAAGGCGAAAAGGATCAGGAAAAAATATATGATTTGTTTAGTCGGTTACTTAGAGATCGTATTATATTTTTGAACGGTGAATTTACAAGTGAAATGGCCGACGGTATAGTAGCTCAATTATTATTTTTAGAAGCTAACGATATGGATAAAGATATATGGATGTATATCAATTCTCCCGGCGGAGAAATTCAGTCAATGTATGCGATTTATGACACAATGAATTACATTAAACCAGATGTAGTTACAGTAGGTTATGGGACTATAGCAAGCGCCGGTAGTTTTATACTTGCTGCTGGAGCTAAGGGTAAGAGATATTCGTTACCTAACGCAGATATTATGATTCATGAATTGTCTGGTGGTCCAAGAGGAAAATTTGGTGATATAAAAGTAGCCTATGAACATATAGCCAAATTACATGAAAAGATGGCGGATAGTTATTCGAAAATGACAGGACAACCAATAAAGAAAATAAGGAAAGATATGGAGAGAGATTTTCATATGTCACCGGAAGAGGCAAAGAAATACGGATTAATAGATCACGTAGAATATAAAAGGAAGTAAAAGGAGAAGGAAAATGAGAGAACAAACTATTTATTTGATTGGGCAGATATCATCTATTGCCCCAGAGACTTACGGATGGAGAAGGAAAGTTAGGGATTACTTTAATGAGCTGAATGTTAATGTTAATCATTTTAATGTGATAGATCCATGTCACAACGCATTTAACAGAAGTGTTCAATCTGAATCTACTGTTAGAGAAAAAGTTTATGAAACTGATGGGGTGGATTTGATTGTTCCTAAAGATAGGATGGCAGTAAAAGAAAGCACTATGTGCTTTGCTAATTTTCATAGGTATGATCCAGAAAAAGCTTTAATAGGAACTATGTTTGAGTTGGCTTGGTATGCTGACTCACGTGATAAAGCTGTTATTGGTATTTTTAATGGGGACCACATGTCAGATGAATACTGCAGACATCCTTTTGTTAGAAATGCTGTACATGTCTGGGTTAAGAACGAAATTGAAGCCTGTGATTTAGCAGTAAGATATTTTATGGATTAAGGAAAGGAGAGGAAAATGCCCTATATCAAACAGGAAAATAGACCAGCTATGGATAAAGTAGTAGATGCTATGGTTGGTGTAAATGTAAAAGTTAATGGTGATTTAAATTATATTCTTTTTAAATTTTGTAAGTATTATGTTAAACCGAGTTATAATAATTACAAAAATTTTTGTGGAGAATTAAATGAATGTGTTGCAGAAATAAGGAGAAGGCTTCTTGGCCCTTATGAATCGGTCAAGGAAGTAGAAAATGGGGATGTTTAATTATGGCAATTAAATATAATAAAGAATTTGTTAAACCTGATGGTAGGAAATTAACTAGCGGTGGCCCTAGAGATTTACAGAGACGTCAACAACTTGCAGCGCAGCAATCTTACGACCAAACTGATTTGATAAATGAGTTAAAAAAAGAGATTGCTAATCTATCAATTCAATTAGCTAAAAAAGAAGTTCCTACTCAAGGATTTACTGGTGAGCAGGTAGATGAAGAAGTAAGAAAGGCCGTTGCCGGCGCTATAGATGAAGTGACTGCTTCTCATAAAAAGAAGACCAAGGAATTAAAATCTGCGGTGGAAGCTTTTAAAAAGAATGAAGAGAAGCTTTTAAAAAGGATAGAAGAATTTGAAGTTTCCACTGCCGGCTTAAATAATGAAATAGCTAAACTTAAAGAAAATGAAAAAGATTTAGAAAGAGAAATTTTTCAGAAGAATGAAGCTATAAATTCTTTGAGTATAGATAAAGAAAAAGCTGATGAAAAGATAGATAGAATAACAGAATTACTGGAAGCTCAGAGTAAAAAACTTGAGGAGCTTTCAGTTACAGTAGTAATGTCTGAGGACGGTGTTATAATAGACGAAGATCGGCCTCAAATAGAAACTACATTTATAGATCCACTGGAAGATGGAGAAGGTGAAGATTTAACGGCCTTTATCAAGTATAAAGATATTAAAACTGAACCTAATGAAACTCAATCTAAAATGAGTAAATTAAAAGGGTTAATGGATAAATTACCCGATAAGAAATAAGGAGGAGAATTATGACAGGAAAAGGGTTGGATATTGGTACTAATATGATTGTTGCAGCATACCTTGATGAAGAGGGTTCTGCTGTGTTTAAAATGGAGCGAGATGCTTTTTATCAGATAGTTCCAAAATCCGAAGTTAACAGAAATAGTATAAGAATGTCGTTAGAAAAACGGGGTTCGAACTTCATCGTTGATTCTGATGGTTCATTTGTAGTTGTAGGGGAAGATGCATTAGAAATAGCGATTGAAAGAAATGATACAGCTAGAAGACCTATGTTTAAAGGTATTATATCTCCAAGGGAAAAAACATCTCTACCTATGTTGAAGCTTATTATTAAGACTTTAATAGGTCAGGGTGAAAAAGGAGATAAACTGGTATATTCAGTACCAGCTAAACCTATAGATGCTGTATTTAACATTGTGTATCATACAGAAATTATGAATATGTATCTAGGTGAAATGGGTTATGAATCTCAACCAATTAATGAAAGTTTTGCCATTGCTTTGTCAGAGCTTATAGATGATGGTCTTACCGGTGTGTGTCTATCTTATGGCGCTGGTTTATGCAACGTGGCCGTTATTCATGAGGGTGATCCTCTAATAGAATTCAGTATGACTAAAGCCGGTGATTTTATAGATAAATCTGTAAGCGAGGCGTTAGATATTTCTCAAAGTTTAGTTCAAATGGAAAAAGAAGCCGGCGTAGATTTAATTAAACCTTCTAACCATATAATGGATGCGGTTTCTGTATATTACAGCTCAGTAATTAATTATACTTTACAAAACATAGCGTATGAGCTTGGAAAAAGAGAGAAAGAATTACCTTTATTCAGAGAGCCTGTGCCTATCGTGGTGTCTGGTGGGTTGTCAAAAGCCAAAGGTTTTACTGATAAAATACAAGCCAGTTTAAATGGATTAGATTTTCCATTGAAAATAAGTGGGGTAAGGCGCGCAAAAGACCCTATGACTGCTGTGGCTCAAGGAGCTATGTTAGCGGCTAATTTGTAAAGTGAAAGGGGAATGGTATGAAAGTAGCGTTAGTTATAGGCCACAAGAAAAACAGACCTGGGGCTTGTAATGAGGATTATGGTAAATGCGAATTTGAGTTTAATGAAAAACTTGTCAAGGATATCAAAAATAAGATAAATCGTAATTATGAAGTGGAAATAGTATATAGAGATACTTATAGAGATCTACCTGACAAAGTAAACAAGTTAAACCCAGATTTTGTGGTATCATTTCATTGTAATGCTTTTAATAAAAAGGCTTCCGGAAGTGAAGTTTTATATTACCGTACATCAAAAAAGGGAAAAGAAATAGCTAGAATATTTCAAAAATATATTATACAAACGTTAGGTCTGTATGACAGAGGAATTAAAGGTAAGGGTTCTGAAGATAGAGGTGGTTATATTTTGAGATATACTAAAGCACCTTGTATTTTGATAGAGCCTTTTTTTATAGATAATAATGTTGACTATATGAGAGTACAAGAAAGATATGATGCATTTGTAGAAGCATTAAAAAATGCGATTTACGACACATTAGGTGTTGTTTAAGATATACCAATAAACAGAGGGGGAATTTATATGATACTAGATATAATTCTTTGGCCAGTTAAATTTTGGTATACAACGCTTTTAGTGATTTTAATAGCGGATAAAATTGTTGCTATGACTCCTGTCCCGTGGGACGATTTAATTGTTACAGGAGCTAAAAAACTAACAGAAAAAGTAATGGGCTGGATTGACAGTGTAATCGCCTATTTAATAGTTAAACCTATAGAATGGTTTTTCTTTAGAAATAAGCAGGATAAATAGCAACAGTTTAAAAAAATTATTTTTAGGGGGATTTTAGAGTTATGAGTGAAAGATTTAGTGGAGAAGTAAAATGGTTCAGCAATCAAAGAGGTTATGGATTTTTAACCCGTGATGATGTTGAAGGTGAGGAATATTTTGTGCATTTTACCAGTATTGAAATGGACGGGTTTAAAACCCTGAAAGCTGGGCAAAAGGTATCCTTTATTCTTGAACAAGAGGAAAAAGGATTGCAGGCTAAGTCTGTAGTATTAGAATAAGGAAAATATAGTTGTTCATCATAATTCCTAACCAGTTTAAAATAAACAATGAGGCCTTAACTGGTGGTCTGTTAAAAAGGAGGAGGTACTTATGATGTATCATAATAATTTTATAGCAGTAATAAAATACAGAGGTAAAATAATGAGAGAAACAAAAGGTGTAGTTAGACTGCCTTTTGGTTCCGAGTATTCTATTTTACTGAAGAACAAAGATTCAAGAACAGCCGTCGCAAAGATTGAAGTCGATGGTAAAGATGTAATGGGTGGTCGTAGATATATAGTACCAGGAAACAGTACTAGAGAATTGGAAGGTTTTATGAAAGGTTTAAGAGTTACACACAAATTCAGATCTATCCAGAAGACCAAAGAAATAGCCAATTTTCGTGGCGACAGAATTGATGATGGAATGGTGAGAGTGGAATTCTGGTATGAGCAAAAGAATGAATTTGTAACGCCTTGGTTAATATACGGTGATCCAGATACCACATTTGGTGGTAATAGTGGTAGTAATTATAGAATGGATTGGACTAATAATACCGGCGGTTTTTCTTCCGGTAATAGTAGTTTTTCATGTTCTAATAATCTGTATCATTGTAATAACAGTGGTTTTAAGAAATGTACTAAAAGTCTGGTAGACCCATCACTTACATCACCTAAGATAGAACCAAAGGCTGATGAGGTTATAACAGTAAAAGGCTCCAAGTCTAATCAAAGATTTAATTATGGGACTGTAGGAGCTTTGGAAAGCCAATCATCAGTTATAGTAATAAGATTAAAAGGTGCTATCAAGAAACGTGGAAGAGTCAGGAAGGTAAAAAGAGCCGTCACGGTTAAAACTAAAATTCAATGTCCAACTTGTGGCCGTAGGTGGAGATCTTCAATGAAATTCTGCGGTAATTGTTCAACAGCACTAGATTAAAAAGTTTTATGATGGACAACTATATAAAAGGAGATTTAAATGTTATTGGGAGAATTATTGACAAGAAAAGAAAATGTCAAGCAGCAAATAGATGAATTAAATGACCATTTAATGGATGTGGATATGAGAGAAAAAGTTAATGAGGTCATAAGTGATTTATTTGAATTACATGATAAGTTGCAATCTTATAAAGTTGCTATTAATAATGTAAATAATAGTAATAAAATAAAAGTAAGTAAATCTGATGTTAGTATTACTAATGCTATTCATTTACGGCAAACTACAAAAATGAAAATAGATATACTTACTGATTTAATATCTAATTTAGATAAATCTCTTAGTATATCAAATTTAATGGAGCAGAGAAATAATCTTTTAGAAGAATATATTTTATTAGATAATGCAATAAGCGGCAGTAATTGGAGCATAGAGGTCGAATGATTAAAAAACTCTGGGTAAAGTTTGATGGTATGGATATAGAGTGTTTCTGTGAGGAAGGAGATAAAAAGTGTGCTCCAGAGAGTAATCCTCAATGTAAGGAATATGTCGTGAAGTTTATAGAGGTAGAAAGGGATAATGATTTGGAAGACATAAAAAGGACATTATCTAAAGAAGAAAAATTTATGAAAGATTTAGTCGGTAAGTTGAAAAGACATGATACTAAACTCAAGCATAGTATCAATAAATTCAAAGTTAGGTAGGTGAGCACGTTGGCTAAAGATCCTAAAAAGATTAAAGATCCTTATGCTCGCAGAGATGCTATAGTAAAGGAAAATAGAAAACAACATAGAAGATTTTTACAGGATGCTTATGACAAGACACATAAGCTGGTGAAGAATATGATGGAAAAAACGGTTTAAAGGGGGATTTATGTTAATTGTGATATCAGGTAAGGCAAGGTCAGGTAAAGACACATTCGCTAGAATGTTGGCAGCAGAGCTTCAAAAAAGAACCGGCGCTCCTTATGTATTAATGGCGTATGCTCATGAATTAAAAACCAAAGTTCAACAAGATTTTGATTTGTCTTATGAACAGCTTTGGGGTGATGAAAAAGAAGTTCTGGATAAGAGATATCCAAAAGCTGATAGCGGTGGTTTCTGGAATAATTCAGATATGAATGATTATTGGACCCCGCGAGAAATTATGCAAGCGTATGGTCAATTTTATAGAACTATAGATTATAATTTTTGGGTTAATCATCTGTTTAAGGTTATTGAAGAAAAGGAATACAAAAATGTTATAATTACAGATGGTAGACATCCAAATGAGATAGATGCCGTTATAGAAAGAGGCGGGTATCATGTCAGAGTAGAAAGAAAAGATAAAGACGCGGTGCACGGTGAGCAGCATATTTCTGAAACAGCGTTAGATGAGAAATATAAAGTAGATTTTAATGTGGTTAATAATGGCACCATTCAAGATCTGGAAAAAACTGCTGTAAGTGTATCTAAATTTTTGGAAGCAGAAATAATTGCAATGGAGAACTCAGGTTGTTATCAGTAAAATAAATTTAATGAATAAGGAGAATGATTATGGCAAGCAAAGCTAAAACTAAAGGACTGAGTATCAGTATTGCTCCAGATGATATTGTATACTCAAGCATTACGAGAAGCAAAGATAATTATAATAGCGCTCGTGTGGTTACTAAAGTAGGGGAGAAAGCTTATTTGAACATCAGCTGTGAATGGGAAGGAGACACCATCCCATCTTTTGCTATGGATCTTATGGGCACTTTAAAAGCCAGTGAAATTGAGCCCGGTGTTGTTGATGAAGTAGAATATTCCAGATATCAGGATCGTGGTAGTGAAGAAGATTCTGAATCGGAGGATGAATAAGAGATAGCGAGTAGATGTGAAAGGCATTGTGCTGATCAAGCCGATGCTTTGTACGATAGGAATGACCGCCGGTGGAAAGATTTATACAGATCTTGTATGGATATTTGTGAAGGCGTGTCTAATGAACTAAGTAAGAAATGCCCAGCTGGAAAACGCTGGTGAAATAAAAGAAAAAAATGTGTACCTAAATAGGTAATTTAGGAGAGTGTAAAATGCCAATTTCGATAGATGAATATAGAGAACCTAAATGGATTAGATTTAGAGAGAGATATGGAGTTGGCGGGAGTACTAACAAGAAAGATAGATTTTATAAATTTGAGAGTAATCCCAGGGCTTACAGGGGCGGAGTTTTTAAACAACCTGGGTATAATCCTAATCATCAGTCAATTTCTATTGAAAAGGTTAATTTGGAATCTGATGATGTAACCTTAAAACCTAGATAAATTAGGGAGGAATTATGGACAGGAAGGAAGTATATAGGCTTATAGACAATGAAAGAGAATATCAAGATTGTAAATGGAAAGATAGAGGAGATGTCTCTATAGCAACTGAACTTTTGATATTACAGGAACATCTGGATAAAGCTAAAAAAAGTTATATCTCTTTGGGTTTTAATGGGAGATTAGCTTTGGATCAGATTAGGAAGATAGTGGCGATAGGGGTGCGTTGTTTAGAAACGCATGGCAGGAATGAGATGTTAAAAAACGTGAGAAGGTAAAGGAATGATTTATGAAGGTTATTAATTTATTTGGAGCTCCAGGCGCGGGAAAGTCTACTACGGCCGCAGGCTTATTCTTTAAAATGAAGATATGTAAGACTATCGGAAGCGTCGAGTTAGTTACAGAGTTTGCTAAAGATTTAGTCTATGCTGGTAGATTTAAGGAATTAAGTAATAATCAAATATATGTAACAGTTAAGCAATATAGTAGGATGGAGAGATTAAGGAATCAAGTTGATTATATTATAACAGATTCTCCATTGATATTAGGTGCTATCTATAAACCTAATAATTATTTTAAAAGTTATGACCCTTTATTGAATGAATTACACAGTTCTTTTGACAACATCAACATTGTTATTGATAGAGTCAAAGAATATAAGGGTTATGGTAGAATGCAAACTGAGAAAGAGTCTGATGAAATAGCTGTAAGGATCAGGAAACTTTTAAAACGTAATGAAATAGATTATTATGTAGTTGACGGCGATGAGATTGCTCCTGATACTATATTAAATATGTTATTAAAAAGGTAAAGGAGAATTAAATAATGGTTTCTAATGAGGAGAAGGTAGCTACATTTGCGGAAGAGATAAGTTTGATATATGATGAGGGTGTTAGAGAATTTACTAGATTATGTGTAATAGCTGCACCGGATTATTTTTTTACAGATTGTCCGGCTTCGTCTTCTGGTAAATATCATCCGATCAGTGAGTTGGGTCCGGATGGTACAATACTTCATACTAAAAAAGTATTTACTCTGGCGTATGAATTATGCCGAGGATTAGGGTGTGAACAGAATAGAGATTTAATTTTAAGTGCTTGTATAATCCACGATTTACGTAAGCAAGGATTAACTAAGTCAGGGCACACTACAAAAAATCATCCTGATTTAGCAGCACAACTAATTGAGGAAGTTCAAAGAGATACACAGCTTCTTCCTGATGAATGGTATAAAGCTATTAGGAATATGGTAGGGTATCATTATGGTTTATGGAGTTCAGGTAAATGGTTGAAAGATATTTCTGAATACACATTAGAAGAGTTATGTGTTTATGTATCTGATTACATAGCATCTAAGAGATGTATAGAAATAGATTTTAGGAGGCAATAGAATGGGTAGATTATCACCTGGCTCTACTAAAAGACGGTGGGAGCCTGAGGAAGGAGTAAAGAAGCATAATGAAAGGATACACCGCGAAAGTAAATTTGTTGATGAACATAAGAATCTACCCTTTAAATTTTCAAAGCCTCAAAAACCTAAAAGAACATGTTATGTAGAGTGCGTTGAATGTGGTAGTATTTATTGTGTACCAATTAATACAGTTGGGGTTGTGTGTACACAGTGTGATAAATATGTAAGCACAAAGGAGGTGTCGTGATTGTCTGATAAGGAAAAGGATAATGATAAAAAGAAACGTGGAAGACCTATAGGATTTAAATTAAGTGAAGAGAGTAAGAAAGCTATAAGTGAAGCTAAAATAGGTCAGAGACATAGTCAAGAGACTAAAGATAAAATATCCAAATCGTTAATATTATATTTTAAAAAACAACACCCACTATCAGATGAGATAGAAAGAAGATATTGCGAAATGGATGAAGATTTACAGGAATGGGCAGAGTCAGTTAGAAGCGAATTAAATGATATAACTGATGTTATGACTAAAAGATCAATGAGGGTAACTAGACGGATAGAAATGAATTGTGGTAATAATATTGAATATTTTGGACATCATTTAACACCTGAGGTAATACTTTTATTTAAAGAGTTTTGTGAGTTAAATAATTTAGATCCATTGGACGTTCTTGATAAATTAGGAGTATAATTTATGCCGGAAAAAAGTGTAAGGAAAGTAGGAAGGCCTAGAAATTTACCAGCACCAAGAGAGATGTTGAAAGGTATTATTCCTATAGATGATATATTTGAAGAGGACGAAAAGAAAATATATAATACACTAGTAGAAGTGTATCTAAAGGATTTTGATGTCGAAGATTTAACGTCTGGCGACATTGATGATATAATGAGCTTGGCTATGAATAGAGTTTTAGAATTAAGGCTTTTAAAGACAAGTAAAGGAGATCCGGACAAACAAATAGATGCTTCTACTGCTATAGAAAAGCTTAGAAAACAAAATGATAAAATAAAAGATAATTTATCTAGTCGCAGAAAAGACAGAATAAATCCTAATGAATATAAAGGATTTTCTATTGTGGATTTGGCTATTGCGTATGAAAATGAAAGAAAAGATAATTTAATGCAGAAAGCATTAAAAAACAAGAAAGAGGAGAATGAAGTTTTAGAGGAGTATAAAAAATTCCCCGGCAATAGATATGATTTAGACGCTATAGTGGAGGATAATCAGGAGGACTATTAATTTGGCTAAATATTCATCTAAGGCTATGGAAGCCATAATGGATAACGGCAAAGAATTAATTGACTTTTACAGACAGAACCCATGCATCGCAGCGGCAGAATTATGTAATGTTGATTTAGCTCCTATACAAAGAATTGTTTTTGAGGAGATGTGGTTTAAGAATTATGTTATAGCTATTATTTCCAGAGGTGGTGGAAAGACATGGATGCAAGGGTTGCTTGCTGTTTTAAGTTGTTTGTTATATCCTGGATACAGAGTGGGATTAATAGCTCCCTCTTTTAGGCAGTCTAAATATATGTTCGCCGAGGTAGAAAAATTTTATTCTAAGTCTACTATAGTAAGAGAAGCTTGTGAAAAAAGACCTATCAGAGCCACTGATATGTGTTATTTAAAATTCAAAGCATCCGGCGGAAGAGCCGGGTCTTATATAGAAGCTTTACCATTAGGTAGTGACGGGGCCAAAATCAGAGGGTCCCGTTTTTATTTGATATGTGTGGACGAGTTAGCTCAAGTTCCTGACAAAATATTAGATTTAGTTGTTAGACCGTTCGCAGCTGTTTCATTAGAACCTATGGAGAATGTTAGAAGAATAGAGCATAGAAAACGTTTAATAGAAGAAGGATTAGCAAACGAAGAGGATTTTGAGGACGATGAAACTGTAAATAAAATGATAATGACGTCTTCTGGTTATTTTAAATTTAATCATATGTGGAGACGTATGAAAGACCATTGGCGTGTTATGGATGATATGCAAGGAAAATCTAAACACACTGTATTTCAAATCCCTTATTGGTTCTTACCAGAGGGATTTTTAGTTGAGGACACAATCAAAGAAGCCAAACGTGTTATGTCTACTTATGAATTTAAAATGGAATATGAAGCAGCCATGATTTCAGATTCAGAAGGATTTTTCAAAGCCTCGTTGTTGGAAGAATGCACTATTGATAGTGGATTTAGTATAGAGTTAAGGGGAGATCCTTCTTCAAAATATATTGTAGGAATTGATCCTAGTCAAGGTGGTGCTGCTAGCTGCGGTATAGTAATAATAAGAATGGGTCAAATTCACAAAGTGGTTAATGTCATGGAATTGAAAGGACAAACTACACAAGGATTGACGGAGGCGGTATTGGATATATTGGCCAAGTATAATGTGGTTAGAATATTTATGGACAAAGGCGGCGGCGGAAAAGCTATAATGGACCTATTAGATGATGGGTATAATGGACATGAGCCTATTATAGATAGAACTGACAAGGATAAAAAACATAGAGAAGGTCGTCATATATTAGAAATGGTCAACTTTAATCCATCTTGGATATCTGACGCCAACTTTGCAACATTAGCTTTGCTTGAGGAAAAGCGTTTAAGATTTCCTGAAGTACCAACTTCAGCAGATGACAGATTTTCTATTATATACGATAATTATAATACATTAAAGGCTCAGATGTTAAATATTGTGGTAACACAGACACCTAGTGGTCTTTTACATTTTGATACGCCTAAAAAGGGCCAAAACAAGGATTTATATTCAGCTATGATCCTTGCGGCTCACGGCGCGAGAATAGTTGAAAAGGAATTTGAGGAGGATGGAGATCCTATTTTACATAACGATGGTGGTATGGTAAGAATGCATACCGGTAATACTACATGGAATCCCTTAGATTCTATAAAACACAGCGTAGGCCCTCAAGTTATGTCTAACGATAGAGGCATTCATGCTGCTGTTTTAAAAAAGCGAATAAAATAGGAATAATCTAACCTCTTTATTAATAGAGGTAGCTAAAAATGAAATTTGATTTTTCGAAGATTTTTAATTTTAATACTTTTAAGGTCATAGCTACGATTGTAGTTTTGGCATTTCTATATTCTCAGTGGAATAATTTTTTGGATAGAATTGAATCCAAACCACCTCCAGAACCACAGGTTATTATGATAGAAGATAACGCTGCACGTATAGAACTTGGTGAGAGCAGAAAGCAAGTGGCGGAGTTAAGAGAAGAGCTTGAAGCTTTAAATAGTAAAATATTAAAAGTAGTAAAAGAACGTAATGAGAAGATAGATGAAATAGGTAAAATAACTGCTAAATTAGAGCAGTCTGTAAAACTTAATCAAAAGTCCTCTCATGTTTATTTGAAGGGCAAGGTTACAGACCATCATTTTATAAAGATATATAAGACTGCTTCTGATGGTACAAAATTTCCTATAGCCTGGGCTATGTTTCATCCTAACCAACCAGATCCAAATAAATTATGGAAAACTGGAACATACCCCGTTGAATTCCATGCCGAGATCATTGAAACAGAAAATGATTCTGGCACTTATAATCGATATGTGGAGCTTAATGTAGAAAATAATCAGATGAAAGAAACAAAGGGTAATAGGTATCCTTTACAAATAACCGAATTGAAGTGGGCTAAGAATGAAAAGAAAGATAAGAAGTTTTACTTATGGAATCCAAGGTTAGGTCTTGGAGCATTAGCTACTAATGATATTGTGGCTCCAAAGGTTGATTTAAGTCTTTCTTCATATGGTAAGACTAAAAGAGATATGGATTGGAGATTTGTGACAGTAGGAGTAGGCGTGTCCAACCACGATGATGACGATGAAGATTTTGTTTTTGAATTTACACCTGTGCAGTGGAATTTTGGTACAAAGCTTCCACTTGTAGAAAATATTTTTATAGGACCTTCAATTGGATTGGATACTTCCGGTGAGACATCTTACGGTGTATCATTATCGATACCTTTTTAAAGGAGAATAAATTATGGCTGATAGTTATTTAGATGATTACACAAAATATAGAACTACTGCTTCTGGATGGGATAGTAGAGTTTATAGTATAGAAGATAAGATAGGTAGAAAGGATTATATAAAAGTAGAGGCAACAACAACTTCTGGTATTGATGTTGATGATGCTGGTACTATTTTAGTATAAGGAGATTTTTATGGAAA
>CAZNER010000041.1:12036-17070 GCA_964572065.1 uncultured Candidatus Saccharibacteria bacterium | reverse complement strand
TAGATACTCAAATTGATATCAATCGATACTTTCTAGAAATTTAATTACTAAACAATACAAATTATAACATGGCAAATAAATCAAAGTCTAGAAAGGATTTATTCACTAAATCTTTAACGATGGACCAATTTACTATATTGAAGCAAGTTATGAGAGATGTTTTCTTTTTTGCTTCTTTAGTTTATATAGTCCATCCAATGAGGGGGAGAGTATTATTTAAGTTATATTCATATCAGAAGAAAGTTCTATATTATTTCTTGAAAGAAAGATTCAATATAATTCTTAAATTTCGACAGGCAGGACTATCAGAATTAATTGCTTTATATGCTTTGTGGTTAGCAATGTACCACCCACATAAAAATATTCAGATAATCTCAATTAAAGATAAAGTTGCTAAGAGATTATTAGCAAGAATTAAATTTATGTACAAGAATCTTCCTGAGTATCTACAAGTTCCAATTGTTAATGGTAAACCAGGGGAATATGGTACAATGCAGGAGATAGAGTTTTCAAATGGTTCTCGAATTACTTCAGTTCCAACTACAGAAGACGCTGGTCGTTCAGAGGCTGTTTCTCTATTAGTTATTGATGAGGCAGCTATTGTAAGGTATGCTAATACAATTTGGGCTGCAGCATTTCCTACTTTATCAACTGGAGGGAGTGCAATAATCAACTCATGTATAACTGGAGACACAGAGATTTTATCTAGAGATGGGTACTTTAGAGTTGATTCAATAGCTCCAAAAAAATTCGGTAAGAAAAACATTGAAAAATTAGGTATAGAAGTATTAACTCATACAGGCAAATGGCAGAAAGTAATCGGAGCTATAAACAAGGGTGAATTGGAAACTTGGGAGGTTGAGGATAATTATGGTGAAACTATTAAATGTACACCTGCTCATAGAATGTTAACAACTCAAGGTTGGAAGACAACTAAAGAAATAGTTACGAAAAAAATAAATATAATAAAGTTTGAATCTGGGATAAAGAAAGTTAAAGAAACTCCAAAAACTAAAGCTCCTGATAAAGAAATAATTAAGACTGTAAAAGGTTTCTCAAATTATTCAATTTCTAACTTAGGGAAAGTATATATCAATAAGAATAGTAAATTGATAGAAAAAGATTCTAGAAAAAATAAAGCTGGGTATCATAGGATTAAACTTTGGAATAAAGGAGAAAACAAAACATTCACTTTATCTAGGTTAGTAGCTGAACATTTTATTGGTAAAATACCAATGGGTTTCATAGTTGACCATATAAATTGTGATATAAATGATAATCATGTAAACAATTTACAGATAATAAGCCCAAAAGAGAATTCAAAAAGAGCTATAGATTATTCAACTGGATTAAACATTAATCAGAATACTGGTAAGGGTTTTCCTAATATTATATTAATAGCTAAGATAAAAGAAAAATACGAGAAATATAAACATTTAAGATCAAAACCAGGTGATAATAGAGGTAGTTATATTAAAACAATAGCTAAAGAATTATATTATGAAGAGGGTATAGAAGTTAAAGATTCTTACATTTCTAGGGTTATAAATAACAAAAGAGCTAAAGGAGTTAAAATATCTAAGCTTAAAATTAAACGTAAATTTATAGAAAATATTTACGATATATCAGTTAACGAAGATCAGTCATACGTAACTAAAAACGGCTTTATTAACCATAACACGCCATTTGGAATGGGTAACTGGTATCATCAAACTTGGGTTCAATCAATGACACCTGGTGATATATTCCACCCCATAAGGTTGAAGTGGACTATGCACCCTGAAAGAGATATGAAATGGTATCAAGAAATGGCAACTGCTCTAGGACCAAGAAGAACATCACAGGAGATTGATGGAAACTTCTTAACATCTGGTTATTCTGTATTTGACTTGGTTGATATAAAAGCAATTGAAGATGAGTTAGTAGCTCATGAAATATTAGAAACTAGATATAATGGTTGTTTGAGAATATTTAGAAGACCTAAAGCAGGAGTTAGATTCTTCATTGGAGCAGATATTGCTACAGGTAGAGGTCGAGATTACTCTGCATTCACTATTATGGATTCTAAAGGAGAAGAGTATGCAGTATTCAAAGGTAGAGTACCAATAGAAAAATTCACTGAAATACTAAATGAATATGGTAGATATTATAACAATGCTCTATTAGCACCAGAAGCAAATGATATAGGTTTATCAGTAGTTATTGGTTTACAACAGTTATATTATCCAAATCTTTACTACTCTAATAAAATGGTAAAAGAGAAGGGAAGTTCTAAACCTAAAGAACAGAAAATCCCTGGTTGGTTAACACATTCAGGTAATAGATCAATAATCATTGATGAATTAGAAGCTGATATTAGAAATGATACTATAATAGTAAAAGATAAGTTTTTCTGTGATGAAGCTTATACATTTATTTATGATAATATGAACAGGCCAGTAGCAATGGGTAAAGGAGGTTCTAAAGATGACGATGAAGCTGATGATACTACATTTACCGATGATTCAATATTAGCAAAAGCAATTACAAACCACATAAGAAAGACAAGAGACAATAGTGTAGTGGTAGTTCCACGTTAATACAATACTCTTAAGACATTTAACAAATCATAACAAAATAGCTATTTTATGAATATATTAGGTTTTAAAATTCAAAGGAATAAAAGGAAAATTCCTGAAGAGTTAGTTAAGAAAAAAGAAATTAAAATACCTGTTAGTTTACCAAAATCACAGGTTTCTAAAACTCAGGTTTCTAATAGTGATATTCTTGCAGATACTAAGAAACAAACTGAATTTATTGACTTAGAATACATAAGAGAATTAATTCCTCAGATTAGGAAGTTAGCTAAGATTAACCCAGACATCAAATTAGCTATGAAAGATAAAAGGGAATTAGCTAATACAGTACATAAAGTATATTTTGATAAAGACGTACCACTTGCTCAACAAAAAGCAATGAGAGATCACCTTAAACAAGCTAGTAAGAATTGGTCACAATATAATGCTGGTATTCAAGGTATAATCAATAGAGTTATAAACCAGGGTTCAATTTCAGGAGCTTTATCTGCTGAAGTAGTGGTTAACGAAAATTTTAATGGGATTAAGAAAATAGTCATGGTTAACCCCGATGAGATTATATTTAGATTCAATAAGAGAACTCAAGATTTTCACCCCTATCAAATCATCAAGAATAAGATTGGTGGAGACATCAGTAAGAGGTATGTTAAATTGAATCTTGAAACTTATAAGTACTTAAGTTTGAATGGTGATACTGAGTTACCTTATGCGGATCCGGAATTTATGGCTGCTGTAAATAACATCAACTCTCAAAGGAAGATGTCTGATAATATTGACTTTATAATCTCTCAGTTAGGTCTGATGGGATTTTTTGAAGCGTTAATGGAAAAACCTGGAAGACAAGCTAATGAGAATGATGATACTTATGCTAAAAGATTAGAAGGCTTATTAACTGGTATGAAAACTAGTTTAGAGAATTCAATGAAAGAAGGTATTACAGTTGGTTATAAAGAAGATCATGAATTTAACTTCCACTCTACTACTAAAGATATCCGAGGAGTTAGTGATATATTTAATCTAAATGAGAACCAGATTGCTAATGGTATAGGTCATCCAGCTTCATTCTTAGGTGTACCTTCAAGTGAGACTGAAACTCAAATAGCAATTTTATTTAGTAAAGTATTATCTCAATTAAGTAACCTACAGATACATATTGCATATCTATTAGAGTTTTGGTACACTTTAGAATTAAGATTAGCAGGTTTTAAATTTAAACACTTAAATGTAAAATTTGATAAGTCTACCGTTACTGATGAATTGAAATTCCAACAGTCTAAAGAATACAAAATACGTAACCTAAGAGTATTATATGCTGATGGAATCATCAATCAAGAAGAATATGCAGATGAGATGGGGTATGAAGCACCAGATCAGAAAGAACCAAGAGTACCAATAGATCCGGATGGTACTTTAAATGACGCCCAGGATAAACGTGATCGTAAGAAAGATCAGGGTAAATCTGATAAAGATACTAGAGATAAACGGAAAGACCAACCAAGAGATAACAATAAAAATTAATTTATATCGATATGAATGAAGAATTATTAACACTAATTGGGGGTTATAGTCTGATCAGCCCTCATCTAAGCGAGAAAATCCCATTATCTATGGCTAATGAGAAGAGAGCTAAAGATATTGAAGGGTGTCCAGATGGAAAATGTACTCTTAAACAGTTTGGTTTATTTGATACTGCTTCTCCAAATTATACAACTTATTATGGAGATGTTACTGCTGAAGACCTTAACCCAAAAGATGAAGAACTCATTTACCCGGTATTCAGATTGTTATCTTCAGTAACTGTTAATAAGAATAGTTACAGCCCTACTTTCTTCCCAAAAGATGTTCTAAAGAACTCAATGTCAATGTTATTAGGTCAAACAGTTTATGTAGACCATGAGATGGCAACGGGGAATGCCTTAGGAGTAGTAGTAGAAGTTGAGTGGCAAGAAGCTTATAAAACTCCAGATGGTACTAAGGTTCCTGCAGGAATTAATGGTAAAATGAAGATTGATGGTAAGTCTAACCCCAGGTTAGCCAGGTTAATTAATATGGAGCCACCTGCAATACATTCTAACTCCGTTACAATCCAATTTAGTTGGGAGCAATCACATAAAAATATGGAGCCAAGAGAATTCTATGAAAAGATGGGTACTTATGATAAAGATGGAAATCTTATTCAAAAGGTAGCTACTGAAGTTAAGATGTACTATGAAACTTCTTTAGTACCTCATGGGGCAGACCCATTCGCTAAGTTGATAAAAAGTGATGGGAAAATCAATAATCCAAGATTCTCAGGGAAAAGAGATGGGCAGTTTTCAATGTTCTCTTATAAGTCAATGTCATCAATTTCAACTACAATACTTGACAATTTTAACCAAAACAATAACGATAAAACTGAAAACAGTATGAACAAAAAATTATTAGAGCTGCTAAAAGCTAAATTCGGGTTCAAACCTGA
>CAZNER010000041.1:0-11936 GCA_964572065.1 uncultured Candidatus Saccharibacteria bacterium | reverse complement strand
GAATCATTTGAAGAATTAGAAAAACGTTTAAGAGATAAACGTAGAAAACCTTCATTCGAAGATATCGATTAATTAAACAGATTAATAACTTAAAAGAATAGATTATGCCTACTACATTTGGAGAATCAACAAGAGCTATCTTCTATAAAAAGGAAGCTCACAAACTTCATGAAGCATTCATCGTTGCTGATTCAGTAACAGTTTATGAGGGTATGCCGGTAAAATTAAATGATGATGGAGAAATCCTTCCGGCAGCAGCTAATGATACATTGGAGATCATTGGTTATGCTATCAATAAAAAGAAAACTGATAATGCTCCTGTATCAGTTAATGACGAAATTTCAGTTTCAATGAGAGGTCATTGTACTGTATTAGGAGAAGCTTCTGCAGACTCAACAGTTGCAGGTCCAGTTAAATTTGTTGCTTTCAATGCTACAACAGGAAGATCAGAATATTCTAGTGATACAGTTGACATTGACAATATGGTTGGTTGGGCACTAACTGGTGGTGATGATGGAGATGAAATTAAAGTAGTACTTAAATAAAACCCGGGAAAATGGATAGAAAAAAATTTGAAAACTCAAAATTTAAGGGTAAAATCAACGAAGCTGTAAGATATGCAGAATCACTTCGTAAAGATGATAACCCTGTTGATGCTTCATTCTCAGAAGTAATAAAAGAGAAATTTCAGGTATCTTTAGATGCTTTATATGCAGACTTAGGAATTGATCCTAACACTGATACTATTTCTAACATCGTTTCTGTTTCTGACATGGACGTACGTTGGATCATCCCTGAATTCTACAGAGATGCTATCAGAGTTGGATTTAGAAAATCTCCAATTTGGTCTAATATTATTGCAGCTGAAGAACAAATGAAAGGTTTAACTCAGATTATACCACATATTAATAAATCAGATTCTACTCCTGCAGTAGTTGCTGAAGGTGAAACTATTCCATTAGGAGCTCTTTCTTATGGTTCTAAAAAGTTCAATGCTTTTAAAGTTGGTAAGGGAATTCAGTTAACTGATGAGGTTATCAAGCATTCAAGCTTGAATCTAGTAAGAATCTTCTTAGAAGACTTTGGAGTTCAAATGGGTCATGCAGTTGATACTTTAGCTATAGACACTTTATTAAATGGTGAACAACTTGATGGTTCAGAAGCTGCACCAGTAATTGGAGTTGCTACTGCTGGTACAAAAACTTACAACGATATTCTAAAACTTTGGATTAGAATGGGAAGAATGGGAAGAGTACCCGGAGTTATGCTTGGTGGAGAAGCTGCTGCTTTAGAAACTTGGAACTTAGATGAATTCAAAGTTCGTCAAGCTCCTTATGCCCCAGAGAATAAATTGAATATCAAAAATATTCCTATTCCACAAAGTACTGATTATTTCGTTCATGGTAATATACCTGCAAATAAAGAGATTATCTTAGATAAAACTCGTGGTATTATTAAAATGAACGCTGCTCCTCTTATGGTTGAGTCAGATAGAATCATTACAAACCAAACTAATGTTACAGTTGCTTCTATGTCATTAGGATTTGCTAAGTTATTTACAGATTCTGCATTGGTATTAGACAGTTCAGTAACATTTGCTGCAAATGGATTCCCATCTTACATGGATGTAGATTCTCAAGCAGACATCTCTTTCGAATAACCCAATATTTCTACATTGCAATTAAGGGGCTGGCTAATTTAGTCCAGCCCTTTTTTATTATAAAAATTTTAATTATTTAACAAATCAAGAATTATGGCTAAAAAAACGTATATAGCATTAAATGAGAAAGCAAGATCATTCACTGATACAAAAACTTTATTTTCAATTCATAATGATCAGATTAAAGAGATCCCTCAAAAATTATTATTCTCTTATCATATAAAGAGAGCTTTACAACATGGCCACTTAGTTAAAAAAACAGAAGCTGAGTACTTAGAATATAAGAAGAAAGCTGAAGCTTTTGAAGCTGAACATGTTGACAAAACAAGTCAAGAAGAGTATATCAAAAAATTAGAGGAGAAGATTGCTCATTCTAATAATGAAATTGAGAAAAATCAAAAAACCATAAAAATCTTAAGGGGTAGATTGGAAGAACTTGAGAATAAAGAAGAAGTTCATCCAATTGAGAAATTAGGTAGCAAAGATGACGTAATCAACTATCTTGAAGAGAATTATGAAATTGAAGAAGGAGTTATTACGAGGTTATCAAAAATGAACCGTAAACAATTAAACGCTGAAGCTATTTCAATAGTTGAAGGAGCTGAAGAATAAAAACTTAAATTATGATACCCACTGCAAATTTTACTTATAGCGTAGATGGGTTAGAAGTTACTTTTACTGATAGATCAACACAGGGTCCCACATCATGGAGTTGGGATTTTGGTGACGGTGAAACAAGCACTGATCAGGACCCCTCCCATATTTATTCAAGGAGGGGTTTCTTTGTAGTAACTCTAATATCTACAAACGCTGATGGACCTTCAGAAGCATTCCAATTAAGCGTAGGAGTTAGTGATACAGGTATAACTCCATTACCCAAATCTATATATGATATTGTACTTTCTTATATACCATCAGGAGTTGATATAAACATAGGAGAATTAGATGGTTTAATTAAGAAATGGCAATTATACTTACAACCATTAATAAATGATATAGTTATTGAAGATGCTCATGTTTATGATGAGTTTTATTGGCCTCCTCTAGCTAATCAGTTGATAGCAGAATTAATTGCATTTGATTTGATATTACAAGCTATCTCATTATTAATTAGTTCAAGTTCTTCATCTAGTTCTGGTACAGCTGGTGGAGCTCTTAAGAAAGTTGTAACTGGTCCTTCAACTGCTGAATGGCACGGACCTTCAGAAGCTAATGATTCTGTTAATAATATGGTGAAGCCTGGTGGATCTTTAGATACATTGAAAGAACAAATTTGTATGTTAGCTAAAAGGTTGAGGATTTGGTTACCAATATGTTCAGATCTAAGAGAAGATACTAATGTACCAGAAATATTTGAACCAATCAGAGATGCTTACAATATTATAATTAGTTAGAATTATGGAACTATTAACTTCTGCTCAATGGAATACTTTTCGAGAAGCAATAAATAATGCTAGTGATACTTTTAATAAAAAATTAATTACTTGGCATAAATTTACTAGAAGAGTTGCTAGATATGGTGAGGATGAATCATCAAATTTTACTTTAATAACTCTTAGAGCATTAATAGCTAATAACTTTTATAAGACTTGGCCTGATGAGAGTCGTGAACCTACTGGTGAGAAAGATGATACAAGTTTAGTAATGATATTAAATAAGGAATACCTTAGGGGTTTGGGTTATCTCAACTCTAATAATTACTTTATTATCAACCCAGGGATGGATTATTTTACAATTGATGGTATAGAATATGAAACAAAAGGAGATACCAATACTTCTCAGGCAGAATCTGATGACTTATTAGTTTATTTAAGGTTAGATAGAAAACAACCAAAAACAGGAGATGATTACCATGCCGGGTCGTTATAGTAGTAAAACACTTAGGAGTAGGTCTTTTAAATCGGGTATAAATATGCAGTTAGAAGGGTTTAAAAACCTAACTCTGTGTTTAAATAACCTCCCCAAGAATATTCATAATACAGCTATTATTGGAGAAATTAGAGCTGCTCAATCTTTTGAAAGATATTGGAAAAAACAAGTCTCTAATGGCGGAGCTCAATTTGCATTTCCACCACTTAGTCAAAAATATATGTTCAAGAAACTTGACTATTCTTCTGGAGATATGTTTACTTTATTTGGAGCTTACAGAAAGAATATAAAAGTACAATGGACTAAAAGGGGTAATGTTTCAGTAGGTATAGACAAGAGAGCAGAAACTAACCTTGTATCTGGTATAGGCGGAGAAAAGAATATATCTAAATATGTTAATTGGATTGAGAATGGAACTAGTAATATACCAGCTAGACCCTTATTAGCTTATTCATTTAAAGCATGGGGAGGGAAGAAAAGAATTAGAAGTATAGTAATTCAGACGATGGGTTCATCTGTATTATTAAGTAAAACCGTAAAATCTATAAGAGTATGAGCTCAACACCTTTAAATAACACTCAAGAACTGGTAGAAAGATCATTCTATGAGAGATTAAGATTAGAATTAGTAAGTAAAGGCTATCTACCAGATATAACATTATACCCAGATACTGATGTTGGGTATGATAACTACAAAACTGCTATTGATGCAGTAATAACAGCAAAAGGGTTTTGTATAGAATTATATGGAGCAGGAAGTGCTGCTTCAAAAGGAACTTTAAAAACCCCAAGAATAACTATTGATACAATTAGTTCTTTACCAGGAGCAATAGGTGGAGATACTACTTATTTCTTTAGAGATGATGATGGAGACCCATATACTCACTCATTACTACCCCCTCAAACTGTAGATTTTATATTACATGTTACTATAGTTTATGAAAAGATAGCTGAAGCTAGAATAATGAATTCTATAATAGCTTTAGCTTTACCAAGAAGAGGGTACATTGAATTCTATAATGACTCTGGTGAAAAATTCTTCATAGAAAATACAGGCTCTTATGATAGAGATTTATCAAGAGATAATCAATCCCAAAGAGTTATAGCATATACAGTACCTGACCTATATGACATTGAAGAAAGGGTTATCAGTACTAATACTCCAGCTATAGAAGAAATTACTGTAGAGACTGAGGTAAATGGAAATGAAGATGAAACAACAATAATAACTTAAATATCAAAATTATGTTACGTAACCATTCAGGAAGTGAAATAATATGGCAAGCTGGGATTCCAGTGCCTTTAACAGATGTAAAAAATGCTGATGACAGTATAGAACCATTAGAAGTACCTGCTTTATTAAAAGTAAATCCAGATTCTGATTTATCTTTACTAATAAAGATCATGTGGGGAGATAGAGATAATACAGTTGGTACTATATCAGCTTGGGAATGTACTCAAACAAATATTATGGTGAAGAAGATATTCACTGATACAACTACTGTCAATGATGTTGACATGAAACTTTATAAATAATGAAAAATGAATATAAATATAAGTGCTTCAGTAAACCCTGCTTTACTGAGCTATGTATTCACAAAAATAATTGAATCTGGTATGAACACTTTAGGTAGATATACAAATATTATACAAATTGGTAAAGAAGTTGGAAGTTATACTTTTGATGCTTCATTAAAGAAAGTTACTATATCTGGATTCGGTAGTTTTAATCTTGGTGATATAGTATTCATAGGAAATCTAACTCGTAATGAGATGCTATTTGTACCTTTCACTGCAGGTAAATCAGCTACTATATCTGGTAATGAGATAACTTTAGAGTTTGATACTACTTCTTATGATGATGGTGATGAATTAGTTATATATGCAAATTATAATAATTCAGAAGATTATACATTAGGAGTAACTAAACAAATAGAACAAGCTCCACTTGACCAAAGATATACTGACCCAGAGCTATTAGTATCAGCTCAAAATTTAACTTCATCATATGTTCAATTTGGATCTGACATAGATGTTCTTGGGAAGAATAAATTAGGCTTAACCGTTAAATCAGATTGTAATGATTCACAAGATGTACTACTTAAAATAGTTGGTGTTTTTGATGATGAAGAAGTTACAATAGATGGAGTTGATGTAGAAACTTTATGGAGTGGAATTGGAACTGATAGTAGTCAATATTTTGAAATAAATGTGGGAACTCTTCCTTTTATTAGGGTTTATGCTTTGGCTGGAACTGTCGGATCAAACCCCGGAGATTTAACAATTAAATTCAATAAAAAATGGTAAATATGTACAACTTTAATCAAGGCTTTTTCAGAAATATAAGTACTTTAAATAACTGGTACTTATCAACAAAAAAAGGTTCAGATACGTACCCAGGTACTATTGAGAACCCAGTTAAAACTTTTTCATACCTTCAGACTAAATTATCACCTGGAGATACTGTCGTAGTATTAGATGATTCAATTATAGAGGAAAATCTAGTATTAAGAGATGGAGTTATTTTATATGCTCCTCTAGCAACTTTAAAAGGTACTATTAAAACTTATTTAAATAACCAAGTAGTTTTAAACTACCAAGTATTAACAAGTAACGACCAAGTAGCTATTACTAATTACTGTTATACTGGTAATACAATGGTAGTAATTAATAATATCTTACTGAATGGTGAAGATGATGATCTAACAGGTACTTCATTATTATTGAATGATTATGATGTTGCTAAGATTCAATTACAAGTTAATCAAAAAGTTATCATGTCTTCTGATGGTAATTTATGCCAACAATTAGTATCTGATGTTATAGAAAATAACATAGCTTTAGATCCAGATGAATTCACTATAACTGATAAAGTAGAAGGTGAAAATAAGCACATGTTAGAATCATCGTTAGATTCTTCATTTATCAGAATTAGTAAAGACTTAGGAGACTCATCACCTTCAGAGAAAGTTATTGATATTGAACATTCAGTTCAAAGAACTATAAAGTCTTTCTCATTAAGAAGTAACCAAAGAGACAATGCTCCTTGGGGGATTAAATTACTAGCTTACTCTGATAAAGCTCCAGCTTCAGTACCAAGTACTGACCTGGGTATTAAAATAGTATTCGATGCAGACTTAATAACTGATAATTCAGTTAACATCACTTTATCTGGTGAAGATTTAGATGATGTAGCATTTGATACAGACCATGATACTACAATGGACGCTTTAATTACTGCTTTATTAGCTTTAGATGAAGTAACCATTGCAACTTTGGATTCATCTGATGAAGATAATAGAACTTTAATTATATGGGGACCAGAATTAGTAGCTTCTACATCATCATTTACAGTAACAGGTGGAGTATCTCAATCGGGTGATACAATAAGAGATATCATATCAATTGAATACTCTAATAACTCTTTAACTAGTTTTACATCTGAAGGGATTAAGTCTAAATTTTTAGATAATGAATATTTAGATTTCACAATTGAAGCAGTAGATCAAGTTAATACTAAATACCGAAAATTAGTAATTACTAGAGCTAGGAAGAATTCAGATCGTATTATGATCTCTGGTTTGAAGATGAATATAATATCTTGTCAAAGAGTAGGAGAAAGTCATATGAAAATTAATGAATTAATTGTTGGTGATTCTGCTAAAGTATTCCATATATTAGATTCAGCTATTGGTTTCATTAATGCCGACATTCATGGGGTTTCAATGAGAGATGCAACTAAAACTACAGCAGAATTATTAACTATTGAATCCGATGCTGGTCAGAACTCTAAAGTTACTATAAGGGGTGAAGAACTAAATATGGCTTTAAGTAAAGCTTACAATATTGCTAAGGGTAACTGTAGAATTAACTTTGAAGAGATAACTAGTGATTCTGATAATAGAGAAGGAACTGCAGTAATATTATTACCAGGGCAACCAACCAAAGGTGGTATTAATTTATCAGGTGGAACTACAGTTGATTATTCTACAGAAGATGCAAATACTCCAATACAAATAACCGGTACTTGGGTAGATGGTGGAAGCCCAGAATTTGTAGTAGATTCCGATAATAATAGACTTTACTATTATGGACCAACAAGAATATTCCAAGCTGTTGGAGTTAGTGATCTATCAGTTGATAAAGCTTGTGAAGTAACTTACTTATTATATAAAAATGGTGAAGCAGTAACTGGTGCAGAAACACCACATACATTTACTTCTGCTTCTAAGAAAGATACAATTGCAATTACTAAACCTTGTACGTTGAGTAGTGGTGATTATATAGAAGTATTTACAAAATGTAATGATAATACTGTTACAGCAACTCTAAATTCTTTGAACATAACTTTAGGATAAAAATTATGGCTGGATTTAATAAAGGACAAGGGCTACCAACTAAGGATAGCCCTTCAAATAAAAATATAAATCAAACTATTGGGAATAAAGAAGATAACCCATTCTCGGATAACCAAATGAACCCCTCTATAATCGGGCATTTGAAAGCTTCATATTATCATGTACATAATCCCTCAGTAGTTTACCCAATTCAAGCTGACCCAATACAATTGACAGCAGGTATAGGAGCTTGGACTGAAGGGAGTAAAGTTGAGATTATAGCTTCTGGGGCAAAAAATGATTTCTCATTTGACATCCATCATGTAATACTTGGTGATGTTTCATCTAATGATGATTATGAGGTAAGATTATATACTGGTGAATCAGGTTCAGAAGTATTATGGGGAACTTGTGCATTTACTAGAGATAGTAATCAAGTAAAGGGTTCTCAGATACCAATACAAGGATCTCCAATACTCAAAGGTACTAGAATATCAGCTACTTTATCATCAGGGGATGGCAGTAATACAGCTAACATAAAAATTTATACACACGAATATCCAATAATTTAAAATAAGAGAAAACAATGTTACAATTTAATATTTCAAATCATCCAGTTATTACTTCTCTTACAAGAAAGGTAGAAGTAACAGAATTAAATTATGATAAATCAAAAACCCAAATAATGATTGAAATAAGAGTAGATCATTTTCAAGGTGAAGTTGAGATAGGTGATTTTAAGAAGAACTTTCCATTAATTGCTAATAATTCTAAGATGGTATTAATTGATGGTGAAGAAGTACCAGATTTTAATTACTTAGTTCAAGCTATACAAAGCGATGTACCGATTAAATCTTTGATAGGTGGTATTATAGAACAGAGAGATTTAGATGGTACTATAAATGCTCACTGTAAATATCAAATACAAGATCTAAATCAAGGAGAAACAGTAATATAATGGCTAAAGAAAGTTTAGTACACTTAAGTAGACATTGTATATTCAGAGAAACATTTAATTCTGGATATGCTATTGCTCGTAATGGTGGTGATAATACTGATGTTGTGGTTAGTGGGGGAACTGGTAGTTTTAATGGAACTAGTTCAAGAATTAACTACGGTAATAAACTATCTCTATATAATATTGAGATAACTATTAATGTATATATTAAAATAAATACTTCTTCAACATGTAGGATTCTATCAAAAGAAGGCACTTCAAATCAAAGAGGTTGGGCTTTATACTCATTATCCGGTAGATATATAGCATTTGGCGATCCAGGAGGTTTTGTTAAATGTACTACTCCATTACCGCTGAATAAGTGGGTTAACGTTACTATAACTTATGATAATTCTAATAGTATGTCTGGTATAAAAATTTATTATGATGGAATTTTAAAAAATACATCAAAAGATGGTACAACTAATCTACCATTTGAAATTAATTCTAATAATTTAATCATGGGAGATGGGTCAATCTCATCATCAAGATACTCAGGTGAAATTGAACTTATAGAATTATATAGTAAAGCATTAGATAGTGGTGGAGTTGAAGCTTTACATGACAATTCATTATTCTTACATCCAGATATACATGAACTTAATTGTTTAGCTTATTATATATCAAACCCCTATCAAAAAGATTTAGTAACAACATTTACAAATAACAATGTAAGTTTATTTAAAAATAATTTAACGGATGTTTCAAGTTTTTCAGGGTCAGATACATCATATTTAGATTATGGAGATCAATTTGACCTGGGAAAATTAGATTTATATATGAGTTTTTGGATTAAAATTCACACAGAACAACCAAGCAATGTTATAACTGGTATAATTGGGAAATGGAGAACTGGCAGTTATGATAAATATTTGTTATATCTAGTAAATGGTAAGTTAAGAACGCTATTTAGGTCAGAAGGTAGTCAGTTTTATTATGATTCTATACAAGATTTCAGGGATAACCAATGGCATTTTATAGAATTTTTATTAGATAGAGATGCTAATATGGAAACTTTTTCTGATGGAGACTCTTTAGGGAGTATTAATATTTCTACACAACAATCATATAATCATCAAACAACTAATAAATTCTTTATTGGAGCTTATGCAGATGGGACTGGTTTAGCTCCTTTATCTGGGTATAATGCTAAAATGCAATTTGATAATTTTGTAATTAGTAACATTATACCCTCAAAAAAACTAAGAGCAAGGGTATATAATTCAATTAAACAATATTTTGGAAGATAATCATGAGTGCATTTTTAGATTTTGATTTTAGATTAGGTAGTAAAATAGATAAAACCGGTACATTTAGTAGTTCTGGTGGTAAAGGATTAATCAGAAATTCTACATTTGAGATTGGAGGTACATCAACAATTACAGTTGGAGATCTGACTGATTCATTACCTGATGATTTTACGATAATTGCTTTTATACCTAATCATTATGGAACTTTAAGTTCATATAAACCTTTATTAAGTAAGGCAAATTTTACATCAGGTAATTATGGTTTCACAGTAAGAATAGATTATGGAAATAATCAAGTTAATTTATTATATAGTGAAGATGGTGGAACAAGTCTTAGACAATCAAAATTCAATTACCCTACAGGAACAAATCATCATTTAAAGCATACGTTAACAATACGTAAAAGTGGGACTGAAGCAAAGGTATATTACAACAGAACACTAATGGGTACAAATACCTTAACAGGTTCTATATTGAATAAACCAAATGAACCAATAAGACTATTCTTTTCAAAAATCTCAAGTAGAAGTTATGGTAGAAATTGTAGTAGAATTTATATAGATGATACTGCTTTAAGTGAATCTGAAATATCTGATTTTGTTACTGAATTTGAAAATTCACAAATAATATCATCACCAAAAAGAAACTTTATATATCCAAAACCAACAGATTTAAGTGATGAAGATGGATTGGTTACTGCATATAATATGATACCAACAGGAGGTAAAATATTGGATATAAGTGGAAATGGTAATGATGGAGATATTGGTGCTGGAATAATCAGTAGAGAAAGAGGATTGTATTTTAAGAGAAGTGAAACTAAAACAATACAAACACCACAACAAAGTATAATAACTAACACAGGAACATATACTATATGTGGTAGATTTAAACAAACAAATAATACAAACTTTCAATTAATCTGTTTTAATTATTTAGGTTCTAATGAAAGAATAGCATTACAGATAGTATCCAACAAATTATGTTTCATAAAATTTAATGGAACTTACAACGATAGCGTAGCACAAACATTACGAAATGTAGGTGAATATACTGATTTTGTAGCTGTAAGCACAAATGGTGTTTTAAAAATATATATTAATGGTGATGGTGGTAATAATACAACAGCGTCTGGTTCATTAAGTTCAACACCTTATTTTTTAATAGGTGGTGATGGTAGTTCAACAAGAAGTTTTGATGGTATAATAGAAGAAATAAAAGTTTATAACAAAGCATTAACAGAACAAGAAGCAATTGATTACCATAATTCATTTGCCAATGAAATATACTTATACGAAAACTTTGAAGGTAATGGTGCTGATGGATTAGATAAATTACCAAATGGTTGGAGTAATCAAGGTAGAACTGGAAGTTGGGCTATAAATGAATTATCTATGGGTGAGAAGTATATGAGTATTTTAAGTTCTGGTGTCATTGGATTACCGTCAAAACAAGCTTATGGAACTTGGGAGTTTGATGTTAAACCATACGCTTCTTCTGGTGGTGTTCAAATTCATTTTATAGCTCAGAGTGTAATTACAAGAAATTCAGGAGATAATTACAATATAACATTTGCCTCAGATAATGTTATCAGAGTTGGTAGGAAAACAATTTGGCAATTAATAAATTCTACTACTGGTTATATAGATGGAGAATCTTATTCTGTGAAAATAACAAGAAATTATTCAAATTCTTTTAATGTTTATATTAAAGGTGGTGAATATGGCAATGATTATGTATTATTAAGTGCAGATACAGGTTCTAACCCATTTTCTGATAGTACTTATACAACATCTAATTATTTTAATGTTGAAATGTATAATA
>CAZNER010000040.1:0-17754 GCA_964572065.1 uncultured Candidatus Saccharibacteria bacterium | reverse complement strand
TTTTCCAGTTCGAGCCTAATAAAATCAATAATAATTGAATTTTTATTTATTGTTCGATATAGTTAGTCAGCTAATTTTTACATGTTAAAATGAAAAAAAATATAACAATTTGTTTACTTATACTTATAGTTGAAAAGTCCACTTGGAGATTATAAGAAATTCTCTGAAATTTATTTTATCAACTTGTTCTTTTTTTGAAGTTTTCATGAAATAAATTTGTCATTCTGATTTACTTTGTAGTGTTTATAGTATAGACAAAAATGAGGGATACATCAATCATTGATGTAAAATATTACTAGAATTAAATATTTTAAGGGTATAGGGAGATTACTAGTTTATTTATATATCTTCCTTCCTAAACTCACCATATTTTGTTATGATCAAATAATAAAATTAGAATTAATTTCTTACCAAAACGCCCATGAAAATCCTTATAGTTTACGATTCACTTTATGGAAATACACAAAAAGTTGCTGAATCTGTCAGAGATGGATTAAGTAATGATGATATTAAATTAGTCAGGGCAAAAGAAGCAAAAAAGGGAGATATGCAGGGAATTGATATGATCATAGTTGGCTCGCCAACCCATGGAGGAAGACCGTCTCAAGAAACTAAGAAATTTTTAGACAGTATTCCTGAAAATGGTTTGAAAAATATAAAAGCAGCTGCTTTTGATACAGGCATTCCTTCAGAAGGACAGAAATTTTTCCTAAAAGCAATTATAAATTTCTTTGGTTATGCTGCAAAACGCATTGCAAATGATTTAAAGAAAAAAGGAGCTAACATTATTAAATCAGAAACATTTTTTGTTTCAGGCAAAGAAGGTCCGCTGGTAGATGGAGAACTAGAGAGGGCAAAAGAATGGGGGAAAGGATTAGTTTGAAATTATTTATTAAAATGAATAAATGATTCTTAAAGATTATAAAAAATTTATAGATCGACTATTTGCTCAACTTGAAGAAAAAGGGATTGATACTTCAGAATTAAAAATTGATCATTTAGGATATCAAGCTTCATCTACCGAAGATTATAATGAAAAGAAATCTGAGTTGAAAAAATTTGGCGAAGTAAAACAGGATACGCAAGTGGGAGAGAAAAAAGTTGCAATATTTAAATTGTTTAAACCTCTTGAATACAAGGATCAAATAATTGAAGCAATTGAAATTGTCTCTCCAAAACTAGGTCAAAAAGTCGATTCTGACTGGGAGCATATTGAAGTTATTCCTCATATTGGTCTTGAAAATTTTATACAAAAGTACCCAAATGTTGAATGGGATACCTCGGTTATTGATAGAGAGATATTTCCAATGCTGATTTTAAGATTGGATGAAAAAACTAGAGTTAAATTTCCTAGAAGAGCTGTTTTAAAAGAGGTTGAGAGGATAAAGAAGGCATAATTTATTAAGAAAGCAAAGTATGAATTCAAAACCTCATCCATTTCAAAAAAGAATAAAATATCAAGGTGATATAACAATATTATTAAAGCAGGTTGCTAAAGATTATAATTTAGGTAAATATAAAAGCCACGAAGTAGTTGGAGTAGGATATGAGGATTTCAATGTTATATTGGAGACTGATAAATATAAATATTTTGTTAAATTCTTAGCAGATTTTCGGGATGAAAAAGAATGTAAGAGGTATGTTGAAATTATAAATACTGCATTAAAGAACAATATTAGGCATCCTAAATTATATAAATCGAATCAAGGCGGTTTGTATGAGATTGATACTAAAGATGGCATGATTAGACTAATAGTTTTAGAATATATAGATGGTAAGACTTTTTTTGATTTAAAACAAAAACCAACTGAGGCTGAACAAAATATACTTATCGAGCAGGCAGCACTTATAAATAAGATTGATTTTAAGCCAACTTTCCTTTATGACAGCTGGGCTGTAGTGAATTTTTTAAAGGAGTATAAAGAAATTAAAGATAAATTAAAACAAAGTGATATTGATTTAATTCAACCTATTGTAGATCAATTTTCTCAAATAGATATAGAGTCATTACCACATTGTTTTGTACATGGTGATATCATAGATACAAATGTGATGAAATCAAAAGATGGGGATCTTTTGATATTAGATTTTGCTGTATCAAATTATTACCCTAGAATTCAAGAACTTGCAGTAATGTTGTGTGATATTCTTTTTGATCCTAAAAAATCAGAAGGTTTCAAAGAAGTCTATAAAAGGACGTTAAGTGTTTATCAAAAATATATTAAATTAACATATTTAGAATTAGAAACGCTGCCTTTATATATTAAAGCTGCTCATGCAATGCATATAATTGGTGCTGCGAAGTCTGCTATAGATATGGGAGAAAGCGAAGAAAATGATCATTGGATGGAAGCTGGTAGACAAGGTATAAATAAGATAAATTTAACTAAATAAAAATGAAACTATTTCTTGCTTCTGAAGCTAAACATCCTGAAAGTTTAAAGAAGTTTAAAAAATTCGTGAAAAGAGATCTTAAGGGAATGAAAGCTGTCTATATTCCAACTGCTGCAAATGGAAAATATTATGGTTCGTGGAAAGGCGGAGAGTCAGTTAAAATTGCTCAAAGTTTAGGAATGGATTTAAAGATTGTTCAATTAGAGGACTCTTGTTATTCGGACATTACTGCACCTTTGTGTGAAGCAGATATTATTTGGATGGCTGGTGGTATGTCCGGATATCTTCTTTATTGGATAAAAAGAACTAAATTGGATAAAATTTTACCAGATATATTAAATAACGGTACAATTTATATTGGATCAAGTGCTGGAAGTCTGATTTGTGCAAAGACACAAAATATAGCTGAGTGGTATATTGGTGAGGCTGAACCTGGTGCATCATTAATTCCCGGTTTGGGACTTATAGATTTTGAGATTTATCCGCATTATGAAGAAAAGGATTATGATGAGATTAAAAAGAGATGGGAAAAGGGCAGATTATATTTGATTAAAAATGGAGAAGCAATTACAGTTGAGAATAACAAAATCAATGTTCTTGGAAAAGAGAGAATAATAGATAAATAAAATATTAATTAACAATTATGTCAAAACAAGAAATTACATTAAAAGAGTACCAAAGAATATGTGGTGAAACCGCAATCAAATTTAAGGATAAAGATAAGGAAATATTTACATGGGGGCTTGGTATTTCAGGTGAGGCAGGTGATGTGGCTTCTTGTATAAAGAAAACTTTTTCTCATAAAAATGACCAAAAAGACGGGATTAGAGAGAATATTGGAGATACTCTATGGTATATAGCAATGATTTGCAATTTCTTTAATTGGGACTTAGAGGATATTTTGAAGGAGAATGTTGAAAAGTTAAGCAAAAGATATCCTAAGGGATTTACTAAAAAAGACGCGCAAAGAGGAGGGAAGATGATCGATTGGGGGGATAAGTGATTGAATGTCTACTTAACTTTGAATTTATCACCTTTAACACTAGGACATTTTACAACAATAACTTCAGTATGTTTACCGACTTTATCAGCAGATAAGATAGCTTCTGGATAAATAATGAAAAATTGACCAGCTTTAACTACGAATTTTTTATTATTTATATGTAAATTAAGCCGTCCTGAAATGACTATATTTATTTCAAGTCCTTTTTTATGAATATGATTAGGTTCTGAGTAATTTTGAGGAATTTTTTTCCAAGCTATTTCAACATCCTTGTTTTTTAATAAAGGATACTTATCTTTATCCATGAATTGTCCCATAAACCATCCATTAAAATGAGAGAATTCTTTAATATTTCCGACGTAATATTTCTTATTGTGTTTCTTTTTCATAATAGTTTTGTTATTAAAATTTCAGTTAATTATATTTTTTAAAACATAAAAGATCAATTACTAAATTGATTTTTATTTATGATAATATTATTTAAGAACAATGAACAGAACGATTGTAGTTAATATGATAAAATGCAAAAGAATTATACTTGCGAGCTTATCGAACTCATATGACAGACTGTAGAGATGAGTTCCCCAAATCCTGGTTTAAAAATGCAAAATTATCTCCTAAAAAGAAAGATATAGGTTTAACTATTTTAAAGTAGATACTTCTATGTTATTAAAAGAATGGCAGAAAAGGGGATGGATTTATAAAGAGTATCTAAGAGGCTGGTCTCAATGGTCATGTAGGTATTATATGTGAATATGTAAGATAAATTGAGAGATGGATATCGATAAGAAGGCACCTTGGTGCAGTAAAAAAGAATTGTAAGTCAGAAAATATAAACTGCAGGAAAAAACAAGAACAGGTTCTACTGCATTGGGCTTATGATTCAAGAAAAATTTAAGCTTCTTTGATTAATCTTCTTCCTGTACCTTGTTTTTGGCTTCTTCCATTAATTTCTTTTTAAATGACTTGTCTTTTTCTGGTTTTATTTTTTGTTCTTTACTTTTTTTATCTTTCTTTTGATTTTTTGAAACGACAATTATTAGAATAGCTATAAGAATTATTAGAAGAAAGCTTAATACAGCTATAGAAATAGTCCTCATTGAGCCTACTGTAAGTTTTTCCCATAGAGTAGGTTCTACAGTCTGGGGTTCAGCCCAATTGATAGGTTGAACATTTGATATACTCTTTAGTATAAATAAGTCTGCTTTTTTACTTCCGACTTCATCCTCATTTATTGCTTGAGCTTGAACTGTATATTCACCTTCTTTTATATCCTGCATATCTATTATAACTTCCCATTTACCTTCTTCATCTGCTGTTGTCTCATAAGCTTTATCTCCAATTATTAATATTACTTTTGCACCAGCAAAAGATGAACCGCCGACAGTTACAGTATCTATATCTTCCGCTTCAACTATATCTATGTCTTCAACCGGTTCTTCATTCTTTTTTAAATATTCCAAAGTAGGAGATTCGACATCGTCCGATTCTTCAGTTGTAATATCATCAGCATCTTGCACACCATTATTTTCTGTATCATTATCTTCTGTTGTTTCTTCTTCGTTTTCATCATTCTCTTCCTCACTATCTTCTTCTCCATCTTCATCACCTTCGCCATCTTCTTCAGGTGGTGTAGGAGGATCTTCGCTATAGGTGTATCCCCATATCTTGAATCCAAAATCACGGTCTCCATATAAATCACCATCTATAGTAAGTACACCTATGTCGTATGTGTTTGAATTTGATCTACGCCACATTGTTTGATAGGTTGGGTTATCAATGTCAAGATACAAGAAGTATTCTTCTCCTGGCTCAACTTCAACTTCTCCAAAACCTATTGTTTCCAAGACATTGTACTCATCATCGCCTGCAGACATTCTGGTTCCGGATGTAGCTATTGTTAATCCATTTGAACCTTTGACTAGTCTTGCCTCAAGCCAGGAACCTGTTACCGGATATCTTATGAAAACGTCAGCCCGCGTTATTCTGTTTACAGTTGGCACGAAAAGTTCTCCTGTATTTCTGCCGTATATTTTATAAGCCCCCCCTGATACATCTGTATTTTGTTGATCAATAGTACTTTCCTCAGCATATACACCATTTGTAAATAATGGCGAGAAAGTTGATAAAATTAATAAGATTGTAATGACTGAAAGAACTTTTTTCATACTAAGCATGTAAAAAATAATATTTATTCATTAAAATAGTAAATATTTTTTTAGTATATGTCAATTAAAATCGATATTTATGAATTTTTATAGGGATCAAGTATTTAATGAATAATGTATAATATACATATATGAAAAGAAATAAGATTAGAATAATTTTTTTTACCACAGCTTTCTTATTTATCTGTTTATTCTTGTATATTTTTTTTAGGGATAACGGTGATATTAAAAATGATAGTTCCTATTATCGAAAGTATAAATATGCAGTTATTAACGAATACCCGCATGATACAAATGCCTTTACACAGGGGTTAGTTTATAAAGAAGGCTTTTTATACGAAGTAACCGGTTTGAAAGGTGAGTCGGCAATTAGAAAAATTAATTTAGAAACTGGTGAAGTACTTCAGATTAGAGATATTGAAGATGAATATTTCGGAGAAGGAATTGCAATTTATGAGGATAAATTAATTCAGCTTACATGGAAATCAGGTAAAGGGTTTGTTTATGATTTAGAGACTTTTAATTTATTAGATGAATTTAAATATACAACAGAGGGATGGGGAATCACTAGTAGCGAAGATTATTTTATTATGAGTGATGGTACTTCAGCTCTGTATTTCTTAGATCCTAGCAACTACGATGTGGTTAGGGAGTTAGAAGTATATGGTGAGAATGGTACAGTAGATAATTTGAATGAATTAGAGTATATAAATGGTGAGATTTATTCAAATGTTTGGATGACTGATACTATTGTAATAATTAATCCTGAGAATGGTGAGTTAACTGGAAAGATTGATTTAAGTGAACTGACAGATAGATTGGATAATAAAAATGATATAGATGTTTTAAATGGGATAGCATATGATGTTAATAATGACAGGGTATTCGTGACAGGGAAATTATGGCCAAAAATATTCGAGATAGAGTTAATTCCTTTTGACAATTAGGTTATGAAAAGCTAATATATTCATAACTTTGAATAACACTGCCTTATATGAAAAAGAAGAATGTAAATTTACTACAAGAAAGAGGAGCTCCGGCAACTTTTTGGGAACGATTATATGATTGGATGACAAATACTTGTAGAATAATTGTTATTGTTACTGAAGTTTTAGTTCTGGGAGCTTTTGGATGGAGATTCTGGTTGGATAGAAGGTTAAATGATTTGAAGGAAGATATCGAGACAAATGGAGAGATATTAAAGAGTCTGTCTTCTCAGGAAGATGAAATTTATTTGCTTCAAAGAAAAATAAATACTTATAGAGGTTTGTGGAATACAAGTTCTAATTTTCACCCAATAGTAGAGTTATTAGACAATTATATGCCTTCTGATGTTGAAGAATTGGAAGTTAGTGTTACTAATTCTAGAGATGGCAAGGGGTTTACAATAAGCGGAAAGGTTGAAAGGGAAAAAATAAGTGATTTAGAAGATAAGTTAAAAGATTCGGATAAGTTTTCGGATGTGACTCTGTCGGCAATTGAGAAAGAGCACGAGGGTAGTGATATTCATTCATTTACAATAATAGCTAAAATAGTTTATGATCACTCACGTGATCCTTTAAGTTCAAATGAAAATACAGAATCCTCAACTTAGGGAGTTATTTAAAACTCCTAAGAGAAAAACATATACACTTGGTGGAATTACTGCTTTGACAGTAGGAATATTTATTGCTTTTACAATTCGACCAACATTTATAAAAATAGCTGATTTAAATAAAGAAATAAAGGATAAGGAAGAGTTTTTAGAGAAAATAGAAAATAAGTTAGAAACAGTAAATTTTTTAATTAGTCAAAAACAATCTGTATCAGAAGATTTGTCATATTTCGAAGAGGATTTACCAACAGAGGAAAAGGGAGGATTTATTGTCGCGAATCTAGCTGCTATGGCAGAGGATAACAATTTGACATTAGTAAATGTTGAATTTGATGAGGATTTGTCTAGTGATTTTGAGTTAGATATTGAGAATAACGAGAGTTTAACGGTGATACAGGTTGATATGCATTTGGAAGGTGATGCAGCTGGAATGGAAAATTTTGTAGAAGATCTAGAGAGTTTTCCTAGAATATTTGATATAAGGTCGATTAATTATTCCAAATTAGATATATCAGAATATAAGGATGATTTGAAGAGATATAAACCTTTGGAGTTTGACATATCTATATATATTTTTACTTGGACTGAAGGTCAGGAAGAAGATGAGGCTTAATATTTAAATTTTAATAAATAAGCGATCAATGCAAAAAAGATGGTACTATATAATAGTTTTTACTGTAATTGTAATAGTAATTGTGTCGGGGTTTGAAATATACAAAGCCTTTGAAGAAGATAAGGATGTGAGCGAGTATAAAACTTATGCAGTGCCGATATCAAGGGATTTCGATGTGGATTTGTTAAGTAAAGTTGGAGAAATGCAGAAAAAGGTCCTTGTGAAAAGTGAAGATATAAGTCCAGGCAATTAAAATTAAATTGATAATTATTATTAATTTGACAATCAGGGGTTTTTGTGATATTGTTTAAAACGTTTCTGTTTAATAAGAGACCTATCCGTTTTATAAACATCAAAATTGATTATATCAAAAAATAGAACAAGTTAATATTTTTTTATATATTGTACGTACTTAACGAAAAGTGCGTACTTTTTTTGCATTTGTTAGTGTAAATAGCTATATTATGGCAAAAGATAGAATAAATTTATCCAATTATAAATTACAAGATTTCTCTATAAATCTTATTGAAGCCCAGATAAAATCATATAGCAGATTTTTATCTAAAGACCTTCAGAATCTTTTTAAAGAAATAACTCCAATTGAGGATTATACGGGTGAATCATGGGTAATGGAGTTTGGAGATATTAAGTTAGGAAAGCCTAAGTACTCTGCAGAAGAATCTCAAAGATTGGGACTCTCATATGATGCATCTTTATATGTACAGGCAAAATTAATAAATAAGAAGAGTGGGGAAATAAAAGAACAGGAGCTTTTCGTGACTGATTTGCCTCTCATGACTGATAGAGGTAGCTTTGTAGTAAATGGAAATGAAAGGGTTGTAGTAATGCAACTTGTTAGAGCTGAAGGTGTTCTATTTGTTTATTCAAAACAAGTATATAAAACAGATTATTATATAGTTAAATTAATTCCGCAAAGAGGCAAGTGGTTAGATTTTGAAATTAATAGAGGTGGAATTATGTCGGTTCAACTTATCAATAAACGACCTAAAATTTTGCTAACTACATTGCTTCGTGCTTTTGGATATTCGAATGATGATGAGATAAAAGCTTTGTTTTCAGATGTTGATACTGCGGAGGGTGTAAAGTATGTAGAGGAGACATTAAAGGCGGATCCTACAAGAAGTAGGGAGGAAGCTTTGATTGACATTTATTCAAAATTAAGACCAGAGGATTCTATAAATCTTGAAGGGGCTAAAAGTCTTATTGAAAACATATTCTTTAATCCAAGAAGGTTTTATCTAGGTAGAATTGGTAGATACCAATTGAATAAAAAATTAGGTACAAAGTTTGAAATTAAAGAGGAAAATTATGTCTTGAAGAAAGAAGATATAGTTGCAATTATAAGAAGTTTGATAAAACTTAATAATGGTGATTTACGCCAGGATGATATTGATCATTTAGCTAATAGAAGGGTAAGGGGACCAGGTGAGCTAATTGCTGAAAATATTAGGAGCGGTATGTTGCAGATGGAAAAAAATATTAGAGATAGAATGAGCACATATGGCTCTGATGAACTTATAACTCCTTCTAGACTGGTAAACACAAGACCAATTACTGGTGTACTAAAACACTTTTTTGGTAGTAGCAGTTTATCACGGTACATGGATCAGGAAAATATTTTAAGTGAGTTAAGCATAAAGCGGAGAATTACTTCAGGAGGTCAAGGCGGATTAACAAAACAAAGTGCTACATTCTCAGTTAGAGATGTTCATGGTTCTCATTATAGTAGGTTTTGTCCAGTTGCAACTCCTGAGGGACCAATGATCGGTATAGTTACTCATATGGCATTATATGCCAAAATTAATGAATACGGCTTTTTAGAAGCTCCATATAAGAAAGTTAAGACTAAAGTTAAACCATTTAAGAAATATTTGATAGGTAGAATTTTAGATCAAGATATTAAGAAAGGTTCCAAAGTTTTATATAGGAAAGGTTTTAAAATTAAAGAAAAAGACGCTGATAAGATAAGCAGTTTAGATATTAAAAGTGTTAAGGTTAAACCTTATATTACAGATGAAATTGAATATTTTGTCGCAGATAAGGAAACTGACTACAAGATAGGTCCAGCTACTGCAAAAGTTGATAAAGATAATAATGTTTTAGACAAGTCTGTATTTGTAAGGTTTGAAGGAAGTTATAAGAGTATTCCAAGTTTTGATGTTGATCTCGTTGATGTAAATCCTGGTCAGATTGCTGGATTAGGACTAGCATTAATACCTTATGCTGCACATGATGACCCAACAAGAACGTTAATGGGAGCAAATATGCAGAGGCAAGCTGTACCGCTTTTGAAACCAACCGCTCCAATAGTTGGTACTGGTTATGAAAGAATGGTAGGTAGGTCCTCGAGAAGGGCTATTTTTGCAAAAAAGGATGGAAGGGTAGTTGATTGCGATGCAAAACGATTAGATGTTAAATATAAAAATTCAAGAGAGAAAAAGACTTATAAGTTAGATAAGTTTGTTAGAACTAATCAGAATACATGTTTTAGCCAGAATCTAAAAGTTAGGGTAGGTGATAAATTTAAAAGAGGAGAAGTGTTGGTTGATGGCTCATCAATGGACGATGGAGAATTGGCACTAGGACAAAATATACTTGCTGCTTATATGGTGTACGAAGGTTACAATTATGAAGATGCTTTTATAATATCTGAACGTTTAGTTAAAGAAGATGTGTTAACTTCAATACATATTAGTGAGTATGTAAGGGATATTAGAGAGACTAAGCTTGGTCCGGAAGAAATTACTACAGATATTCCAAATGTTAGTACATATGCATTAAGAAGTTTAGATGAAAGTGGGATTGTTCAGATTGGTGCAAGAGTGGAACCAAGAGATATTCTTGTGGGAATAATCGCACCTAAGGGTGAGACTGAGTTGACAGCAGAAGAGAAACTGCTTAGAGCTATATTTGGTGAATATGCAAGAGATGTTAGGGATAATTCTTTAAGATTGCCTCATGGTGAAAAAGGAATTGTTATAGATACTCAAATTTTGGATAAAGAGAAGGGAGCTAAGCTATCTCCAGGGGTTTTGAAGCAAATTAAAGTTTGGGTAGCCAGAACTCATAAGATTTCAATAGGAGACAAACTTACAGGAAGACATGGAGATAAAGGTTGTATTAGTAAAGTTCTTCCTGTTGAAGATATGCCGTATTTAGAAGATGGTACTCCGGTTGATGTTATTCTCTCATCCCCTTTGTTTATTAAACGAATGAATTTAGGTCAGTTGATGGAAACTCATGTTGGGAGAATTGCTCAACAATTGGGTGTAAATGTTGAAGTTCCTATTTTTACTGATATTAATGAAAGTAAGTTAGCAGTATTAGCTAAAGATAAAAATGTATGTCTTGATAAAAAGGTACCTTTATATGATGGGAAAACAGGTAAGAAATATCCAGAGAAGATTGTTGTTGGACCAAGGTATATGTTGAAATTGAAACATCTTGCAGATGATAAATTGCATGCAAGGTCAACTGGACCTTACACAATGGTAACTCAGCAGCCTCTTGGAGGTAAGGCACAGTTTGGAGGTCAGAGATTTGGAGAGATGGAAGTCTGGGCATTGGAGGCACATACAGCACCTAATGTATTACAAGAAATGTTGACAATTAAATCAGATGATGTAGTTGGAAGGGCAAATGCTTATAAAGCTATTATACAGGGAGTTCCAGTTGAGGCTCCAAATATACCAGAATCTTTTAAAGTTCTTATTTCAGAATTAAGGTCTCTAGGTTTGAATTTAGAGCTTCTGAATGGAGAAGGTAGTAAACAGGAAAAAGAATGTAAACCAAAGAAATCATTAGATTAATTAATATTGTCTTTTTTGACTTATGTTAAAAGATTTTAAAAAGCTAAAAATATCATTAGCATCACCGAAACAGATTCTATCTTGGTCGTGTGGGGAAGTAAAAAAAGCTGAAACTATAAATTATAGAACGCAAAGGGCAGAGGTTGATGGGTTGATGTGTGAAAAAATTTTTGGACCTACTACAAGTTATCAATGTTATTGTGGTAAGTATAAAAAGATAAGGTACAAAGGTATTATTTGTGACAAATGTGGTGTAGAGGTTACTCATAATAGAGTAAGAAGGGAAAGGATGGGACATATTAAGCTTGCTGCACCTGTTGTTCATACGTGGTTTTCATATGGTATTCCAAATAAATTATCATTAATGCTTGATATTCCAAAAAAACAGCTTGAAGCTGTTATTTATTTTGCACGATATATTGTTATTGATGTTGATAAACAGAAAAAGAAAGACATAACGAAGGATGTTGAGTCTAAAATGAAAGATGAGATTAAACAAAATGATGATGAATTGAATGATGAGATACAGAAATTAAAGAAAACTTTTAATAAAGAAAAAGCCAAGATAAAATCTAAAGGCAAAGCAGGACTTGAATTAGAGTCTAAAAAGGTTAAAAATGAGAAAGAAATAGCAAAGCTAAAGGAATTATATTTAAGGAAACAGGAGAAGATTGAACAAAAATATGAGGATTTATTATCTTTAATTGATAGTATAGTAGTTGGATCAGTTATATCTGAGGAACAGAATAGTAATTTAAAAGATGTAGGAGCTAGATTTTATAAAGTTCAGATGGGGGCAGAAGGTATTAAAACCTTATTAGGATTATTGGATCTGAAAAAAGAATTAAAGAGATTAATAGACGCAAAGCAGGCTACTAGATCTAAGATAAAAAAGGGGAGGATTGTAAAAAGATTGAGAATACTTGAAGGGTTAAGTAATAACGAAATTGATCCTACATGGATTGTTATGGAAGTTATTCCAGTTATTCCTCCAGCACTAAGGCCAATAATTCAACTCCCAGGTGGGAGATTTGCTACATCAGATTTAAACGATTTATATAGAAGGGTTATAAATAGGAATAATAGATTAAAGAGACTAATAGATCTTGGAGCACCTGAAATTATTTTACGAAATGAGAAAAGGATGCTTCAGGAAGCTGTAGATGCTTTAATTGACAATAGTCATAGACAGGGCCGACCTGTACTAAATTCAAGGGCACAGCCATATAAATCACTTTCAGATATTTTAAGAGGGAAACAAGGAAGATTTAGGCAAAATTTGCTTGGTAAAAGAGTTGATTATTCTGGAAGAGCTGTAATTGTTTCTGGACCTGAGTTGAGTTTATATGAATGTGGTCTTCCAAAGGATGTAGCTTTAGAGTTATTTAAACCTTTTGTAATAAGGGAAATTATAGCAAAGGGTTTATCCCCAAATATTAAAAGTGCAAAAAATTATCTTGAAGAGAAGTCAGGAGAAGTTTGGGATATTTTAGAAAATGTTATAGAAGATAGACCAGTTCTTCTGAACAGAGCACCTACATTACATAAACAGGGTATACAGGCTTTCTTTCCTGTTTTAACTGAAGGAAATGCTATAAGAGTCCATCCAATGGTTTGTAAAGGATTTAATGCAGACTTTGATGGCGATCAAATGGCAGTACATGTACCTCTTTCTAAAAAAGCGGTTGAAGAGGCATTAGAAAGAATGATGCCCGATTCTAATATGTTACTTATGGCGAATGGAAATCCTGTTGTTAATGTAAAAAAGGATATGTCACTTGGTTTATATCTTTTAACTAAGATGAAAAATGCTAAGAAGAATATCAAGTGGTTTGCAAATAAGGAAGAAGCTATGGGTTTTTGTGATTTAGGCTATATGGGCATCAACGATAAGATTAAAATACTAATTAATGATGAGGTCGTTGAAACAAGTTTAGGAAGAATAATATTTAATGAGAAGTTTCCAAAGGATTTTGGTTTTGTAAATGAACAAGTTGATCAATCCAAAGCAGGAAAGATAATTGCAAAATGTTTTAAGGAATATGGAAAAGAAGAGACAGTTAAGATCCTTGATTATTTTAAAGAGATAGGGTTTAAATATGCTACACTGCTAGGATTTTCAGTATCAATGGATGATTTTGTAAGTACTGATAAAAGAGAGGATATTTTAAAGAAAGCAGAAGACCAAATACACAAATTAAATGAAAGTTTTTATAACGGTCTTATAACTGAAGAGGAAAGAAAATCGCTTTCTGAAGAAGTATGGATGAAGGCTACTGAAGAGATATCTGATCTCACTTGGAAGGAATACGAAGCTAGGAGTGTAGTTGTTGAGTTAGAAAAGTCTGGAGCTTATCCAGTCAAGAATCCTACTAGACAGATATCCGCAATTAGAGGGTTAATTTTAGATCCATTAGGAAATATAGTTGAGTTGCCACTAAGGTCAAATTATGTTTTAGGATTGTCTTCATTGGAATATTTTGTAGCCGCAAGAGGGACAAGAAAGGGTTTAACCGATATTGCCTTGAAAACAGCAAGAAGTGGTTATTTAACTAGAAAAATGATTGATGTTGCCCAGGATGTAATAACGAGAACTGATGACTGCGGAACTGATAAAGGAATTTATTTAAGGAAATCTGATAATAGAAGGATTGATTTTGAAATAAGAATAACTGGGAGGTGGACAGCTGAAAATTTAGTAAATAAGGAGACTGGAGAAGTTATAGTCAAGAAAGATAAAGAGATAAATGAAGATGTAGCGAGTAAAATAGTTAAACAAGGGATAGATGAGGTGAAGGTTAGATCTCCATTAACATGTACTGCTCCTGAGGGTATATGTCGTAAGTGTTACGGTTACAGTTTAGGTGATAAGAAATTGGTTAAAAAAGGAATTGCAGTTGGTGTTGTTGCAGCACAGGCAATGGGAGAAGCTGCAACACAGCTAACATTAGATTCTAAACATTTAGCTGGAAGAGCAGGGACTGATATTACTCAGGGGTTGCCAAGGGTTGAGGAGTTGTTTGAGGCTAGGATGCCTAAAGGTAGTGCTGTTTTGAGTGAGGTCGATGGTAAAGCAAAATTTGTGGAAACGGATGGGGTTGTAGAGAAAATTGAAGTGATTTCAAAAGAAGAAATTAAGAGGAAATTTAATGTGAATAAAGGAGATAAGGTTGTACGTAAGAGGTCTGGGAAAATTAAAATTGGAAATCTTTTAATTAAAAAGAAGAGTGGAAGGAAGATTAAAGCTCCGTTTACTGGATATTTGGCTATCAAAAAGGATAAGTTATTACTAAAAGGTACTAGAATTATAGAAAAAGAGTATAAAGTTAATCCGGATGATATTATTATTAAGGATAATGAGAAGGTAAAAATAGGAGACCAATTAACTAGTGGATCGGTTGCACCTAACCAGTTGAAGAATCTTAAAGGTTTGCTTGAAGCTCAAAAATATATTATTGATAATGTTCAAGAAACTTATGGTTTACAGGGAATTTCTATTGATGACAAACATGTCGAAGTAATTGTTAGGAAGATGGCGGCATTAGTAATAATTGAAGAACCGGGTGATAGTGATTATTTGCCTGGAGAATATGCGAATTATTACAGAGTTTTATCTAAGAATAAAAAGTTAAAGAAATATAAAACAAAAGAACATATTAGATATAAGAGAAGATTGCTTGGTATTACAGCTTCTTCTATTAATACTCAGAGTTTCTTATCAGCAGCGAGTTTTCAAGAGGTAGTAAGGGTTTTATCAGATGCTGCAATTATGGGTAAGGTAGATAAGTTGCGTGGTTTAAAGGAAAATGTTATTATAGGACGTCATGTCCCATTAGGGGAATATTTACGTTAATTTATTTTGATTTAAGGATCTAATTATTATGACAAGGATTTCACAGTTAGTAAGAAAGAAAAGAAGACCAAAGAGAGGTAAAGTGAGATTTAAAGGAATGGAATTTTCTGAAACTACTAAATGTAAAGCTTTACAAGTAAATTATAATGCTTTAAAAAACAAGTATTATAGAAAGGAAAATCCGCTAAAGAGAGGTGTTTGTCTAAAAGTATATACAAGAACACCTAAGAAACCTAACTCTGCTTTACGAAAAGTAGCGAAGGTTAGACTCTCGAATAAACAGGAGGTTATTGCCCATATCCCTGGAGAAGGTCATAACTTGCAAGTTCATTCTATTGTATTGGTAAAAGCTGGTCGTGTGAAAGATTTACCTGGTGTTAAGTACAAGGTGGTAAGAGGGGTATATGATGCTGCTCCTGTAGAGGGTAGAAAGCAGGCTAGATCGATATATGGGGCTAAGAAGCCTAAGGAATAAATTTAATTTATAAATATAAAATGAGAGGAAAACAGGCTAAAAAAAGAAAAACAAAACCAGATGCAGTTTACAACAGTAAGGTTGTTGCTTCGTTGATAAATAATGTGATGCTTGATGGAAAGAAAGTAGTTGCCGAAGGGATTGTATATAAAAGTTTTGATATATTGAAAAAAGATTTAAAGAAGAAACCATTAGATATAATTGAAACTGCAATAGAAAATGTAAAACCTAAATTAGAGGTAAAACCTAGGAGGGTAGGGGGTGTAAATTATCAGGTTCCAATGCCAGTAAGTGAGCAGAGACAGCTTTCTCTTGCTATTAAGTGGATTATACAAGGAGCAAGAGCCCGAAGAAAGAAAGAGGAGTTCTGTGAGGCTTTTGCTGCCGAAATTAAAGATGCTTATAAAAATTTAGGCTTTGCAGTTAAAAAAAGAGAGGATATGTATAAAATGGCAGAAGCAAATAAGGCTTTTGCTCATTTCCAATGGTAGAAGTTTATTTTTTGTAGAGTCCGGCTTCTTTTAGTTTAGAAATTAATTCCTTTTTTAGATCGTTAAAGTTCGTATTATTAATTGATTGTTTGCATATGATAATTATTTGTATTTGATTTTGAATATTTGAAATTTCTAATCTTATTATTTCTCTTATTAATCTTTTAGCCCGGTTTCTCTGAGTGGCTTTTCCTACTTTACTGCTAGCGATTACAGCAGCTTGGACTTGGCTAATTTCAGAATTCTTATATATAACTAATACAAAGTAGTTGGAATGTAAAGTTTTTCCCTTATTAAAAATTAGGTTGAAATGAGATCTTTTAACACGGTGTTTTTTGGGAAGCATTAATATTTGCTACTATTATTTATTCCTTTTTTTCGGTTTTTTCTTTTTTTCTCTAAATTCGTCTGAAACTGTTAATCTTTTTCTCTTTTTATTTTTTCTTCTCTTTAGAATTCTACGTCCAGCTTTTGTTTTTTTCCTTGCCATATAGCCGAGCTTTTTTAATCGTCTTCTTTTTTTAGGTTGATATGTTCTTTTTGGCATAATTAAATATCAATAAATTATTTATCATATTAGGTAATTCTACGTTTCTGAGTTTATCATGATTGAGTAATGATCGTCAAATTGCTAAAATTAAATTATTATGAACTCAAAAATTCTTTCAAAAGGGTTTTATATGAATGATACACGACAAGTAGCCAAAGGTTTAATTGGGAAATTGTTAGTTCGTGAGTATGACGGGAGGAGGTTATCAGGAATAATCGTTGAAGTAGAAGCATATCGTGGATTTGATGATACAGCTAGTCATGCTCATAAGGGTCTTACTGAAAGGTGTAAAGTAATGTTTGGTGATGCAGGGCATGTTTATGTATATCTTACTTATGGCGTACATTTTATGCTTAATTTAGTAACAGAAAAAAAATATTTCCCATCTGCTGTTTTAGTTAGAGCAATAGAGCCAAAAGAGGGTGTTGAGGATATGTTTAAAAATAGAAATGTTGAGGTTAAATATGATCTTACTAATGGACCCGGTAAGTTAACTAAAGCTTTAAATATAAAAAAGAATTTAAATGGGAAAAGCATAACTAGTAGAAAAAGTTTATGGGTAGAGAAAATTGATATTAGTAAAGATTTTATTATTGAATCTGCTCCTCGTATTGGAATTGACTATGCAGAAGAGAGGTCAAGAAATCAGAAATGGAGGTTTTTTATAAAAGGAAATAAGTATGTTTCAAAATAATATTTAATTTTTTAGTAAAAATTATGATAAAAATAGGTATTATTGGCGGTTCTGGTCTTGATGATCCGAATTTGATAACAAATTCTAGA
>CAZNER010000039.1:0-18609 GCA_964572065.1 uncultured Candidatus Saccharibacteria bacterium | reverse complement strand
ACATTTTTACTAGAAGCACCCAATTATAAATAATGATGATACAAGAATATTTAGAATAACAAGGTTATTGGTTCCATTATTTACGTAAAACACTTTACATGACCTTGCGGGAAGATAATGATGGTATAATGTAAATTTCAACAATTGTCTACTATATTTATATTAAGATTGTATAAATTCTAGGGTTTTAGGGTATTTTTTGAGATTACCTGCCTGCCGTCAGGCAGGAAAAATACCCTGTTTTTGTAATAAAGAATCTCTTCAATTAATAGTAGTTAAACTTTTACAAAAAAGTTTTAAGATATAACTTCAAAACAGATATAAACCTAAACATTTAATCTTAATATTGACATATCAACAAATTTTGATATCATTTTACTAGCCCCAATTTAAATTAAATCTTTATATTTATCATGCCTCGTCAGAACCAGATCTATTCTATTAATACACTTTACAAAATTACATCAGATTTAAAAAAGAGAGATAAAAAAATTGCATTTACACATGGTGCTTTTGACCTTTTTCACATCGGACATCTAGATTTATTAGAAAGGTCATCACGAATATGTGATTATCTTATTGTTGGTGTTGAGAATAATATGAATATACAAACATACAAAAGCAAGGACAGACCTATTATTAGTGAACAGGATCGTTTAGAAATTATAAACGCCTTAAACTGTATTGATGCAGTTTTTATAAACCCATATGAAACAAGTAAAGAATCGTTTATTTATTTATATAAAAATCTGCACGCAGACTATGTAACAATTGGACCTAATTTTGATTTTAAAGATAAACTTTTTCCCCAAGCTAAAGCAGTCGGCAGCGAACCTGTTATTCTTGGACATGAAAGGCTGGCACGCACTACTGGCATTGTTAATACTATATTAAAAAGGGTAAAAGATTAACTACCTTATTTATATTATTCACTTCCAAATATATCCACAACCTCTTCATATCTGCTTCTACCATAAGGGACTAAATGGATTTCACCTGTTACTGCATATCCTGTTAAATCAGCTCTTCTTCTATACTGTTCATATGAATATCCTAATCTAGCTGAATATACTGCTATACCAAAAATATTATTACGTTTCTCAGCTATAAACATTTTTTCTTCAGTATGTAAAATATCTCCCCAAGACCCTATATTACCGACCGAATCAAGAATCTGAGCAAACTCCGTCCAAAAAGAATCAGCTAAATGTACTATCCTATCAATATTTAAATTTATTAAAGAATAACTTATATCCGGATGAAACATTGATTTATCAGTATGAGTCCAATATCCTAAATTTGTCGCTAATTCATCTTGTCTATAATCTCTTGGAATTGGAATTCTTACCATATACATATAAGCTGTCTTAGGAGGTTTCAACCCTATTCCGAAAACTCTGTCGAACCAAGTATTATGATACTCATAGAGAAAATCGTATGCTCTGTCCAATTCTTCCTGAGTTGGTAACTCATCTACACTATGTGCATATATATAATGCAAAAGAAATAATCTGCTAATTAAAAAAGGAAATAATAAGCATATACAATATATCAATTAAATTTACATAAAATAAAAGAACGTTATCCGAAAAATATACTGATCAAACCCCCATAATAGAAACTTAGATAAAGAAAGAAAAGAATTAGAATTTAAATTAACACCAATTGTTTAGTTTAAGCAAGATTCGGTGGGATAACAACTCCGGACATTGGACCAGACACACTAATTGGAGATATAACATCAGGTCTAATTGGAGGATGTGCAGCTATGCTTACTGTTTTAATAACTGATAAGTTAGCAAAATAAGCCTTTTTTAGTATAATTAAATAAAATATAAATGGACAGCTCTTAAAATCATACTGAAACCGAATATGATTAAATCTTATCATCTAATTCTAGCGTTCTTATTTTTTCTTCTCTTTCCCATAACTTTATTTCAGCTTCACGTTTAAGAGCTTTTTCCTTTTTCTTAAATTTTTCATAATAAATCAACTTTGCCGGCAGTCTGCTTCTAACATATTTTGACCCTTTACCTTCATTGTGAACCTTAACACGTTGCTTTAGATCAGTTGTATAACCTGTATAAAGTGAGTTATCAGAACATAAAAGAATATAAACGTAGTACATAGTACTAATATTATAATAAATATAAAAGAAATAATTAACTAGACTTAAAAATTGAAACACTTTAATAATATACCCTACTGAAATCAATTTCACTTGATTTTTAAGACTTCTTGTAAATATAATCTTAAAAAAATTTAATTATTAAATAAATCCAATGAAAAATTTATCTGACCTTCATGTAATCCAAATGAAAATATTAAAAAAAATACTCTTCCTTCCATATGCAAGATTTAGAGATCTAAGAGTTAGCGGAATTACAACAGACCATTTAACATACCACATTAACACTTTATTAAAAAATGGCTTTATAAAGAAGGATAATAAGAAGCAGTACTATCTTACTGATATGGGAAAAGAATTCTCTAACAGAATGGATGAAAGAAACGGTAATATTGAAAAACAGGGAAAAAGAGGTGCTTTAATCAGAGTAACTAAAGTAAATAACAAAAAACAGAAATTCTTATTTATGAAAAGATTAAAACAGCCATTTTTTGGCTGTATCGGCTTTCATACTGGCAAGATCCGAGAAGAAGAAACTATTAAGGATGCTGCAATCCGTGAGTTAAAAGAAGAAACTAATATGACTGCGGATTTATATTTTGTCGGAATCATACACTATGTTGATTATAAACAAAGTGGAGAATTCCTAAGAGATATATACTTTTACACATTTGACGGCTACAATCCTAAAGGGAAATTAATAGTTAATAATAAAGAAGAGGGAGTCAAAAACTTCTGGGCTACAATCAAAGATATTAAAAAGGAAAAAACATTTCCTGGATTTTGGGATGATTGCGGTGGTATCAGCTGGTTTAATATTAAAAAGACTCCTCCTAAAAATAGAAAATATCTTTTTTTTGAAAAAGTAAGGGTAATTGAGAATTATTAAAAATTTATAAAATATATTATTGAATTACTACTCAATAGCAAAAATTTGATCAAGAGAAGTTACACTTCGTTCACCAGATCCATATCTTGTTGGGAAACCTATCGCTCTATCTCTTAAAATTTCCATCGTTAAAGAATATGTTACCTTTTGACCTGTATCAGGATCTCCAAAAAGATAATGTCTATCTCCTTTGTTGACAACAATAATACCTGGTTCAAAACCATAACCTTTATGACCGATACATTCAATAAGAATTAACCTACTATTTCCATCTTTAATATAAGGTACTACATGTCCTCTTGCGTACCAAAAATGAAGCGATTCAACACCATTAATTATCAATGCTTCAACAATATTTCTTGCATCTGAATAACAAAACAAGTTAATTCCTTTTTCTTCATAATTCGAAACAACAATACTTGCTACTCTAGCCACAACTGGATCGGTATCTGTAACAACAATTTCTCGAAATCTATCTAAAATAACTGCCTGTCTCTCTGACTCTGTTATCTCCTTCTCCTCCATATTTGATTTAAATCATTTAAAGTCAAAATAATCATATCATAAATTAAGTCCTATTAACGGAGTTGAATCGTATTGGTCATAGACAAAGCGAAGGTTAAATAAATTTAATGGTATATCGAAAATACATTTCTCAGAATATTTGTTAGAATCAGAGTGGAGATTTAATCATTGAGAAACTATGGAAAAAGATCTCAAAATTCTGATACGAAAATATTAGCCTAACTGGGCAAGACCCTAATTTAAATAACTTAATTAGTTAAATATATTATAATATAAAATTTAATTATTCTAACTTCTTTAAATAATATTAAAAATTATATATAATTTAGCTATTAATTATACTATTAAAATATATTTATTATGCAAAACACAAACCATCCACAAGTTCAAAACAAGGCATCTAATAATCAACCTAAAAACGATAAGCCAAACCCCCAGTCAGATACTTCGCAAAGTACTAAAAAAGGCAAATTAAGTAAAAAATCAAAACTAATACTAATAATTATTACAGCCATTGCTATTCTCGTACTGATAACAGCTGGTGTCATCATTTTTTTATCAATTAATAAAAACGATACCTCCGACTCAAATGACTCTACGACATCAACATCTACAACTACATCAACATCTACAACTACTACAACAATCAATTCTACTCCTTCCACCACCACTACAACTATTCAAAGTGATGATCCATACGAAGGCTGGAGTTCTTATACCAATTCCCTCTATAACTATTCACTTAGATATCCAAGCAACTGGACTATTGATGTATTCGATGTGTACGAATGTCCAGATATGGTAGACGGATGTTTAGAAGTTGAACATAAAGGTGATATTGTAGAAATAGGAAAAATTGGAGGAGCAAGTATCATCAGGATACAAGTAGACAACTCAGTAGAACCAAACACAAATGAAGTTTGTTACACCATGACAACCGGCGAGAACATAACTATTGACGGAGAAACATTTTTTACATTTTATAGCTCAGATTCAGCTTTCTCTATGATAAGTAACGACTACGAAACACATAACTCTGAAGGTGGAACATTTATCTGTCCGAATATTTTCTTCCAAATGAATGGAAATAATTATCAAATAGCATCTTCTCCTATGATTGGAGTCTCAGCAGAGGATAATGATACTATCTTAAAGATATTGGAATCTATTGATTTTTAAGTATAATTAAGGAATTATACAAAAACACATCAAATATATTCTTTCTTTAATCCATGTTATACTTATTTTTAATATTAATACTTATAATTTATTCTAAATGGGTGAAATAGAACATGGTTTAGAAATAGAAACAAAATCACTTGTATAAAAATTAAGAATATTTAAAAATAATTTATGTAAAATAAATGGAAGTAAGATTATCAGAAGTTTACCCAAATTTTTGCACTGCTGGAAAATATAAAGATCTGCCAAGAATTATGTCATGCGGGATAACTTTTCGTTGTGGATTTCCTATTAAAGATGAATCAGGAACTGTAGATCTAGATAATCCAAATCAAGAACCCTGTGTTATATTTTTCCCTAGATTAACACTTAAAGATTCAAAACACCCACAAGGTGTTACTCTTGAAGACACTTTTGTTGTACTAGCTCATGGAGATTATAATCCGATCTCTCAAGAATGGCGCTTTTCTGACGAACAGGATATTGTTACTTTTGTAAACACATACAATACAAAATATGCAAAAGAAAACGCTACCCCACCTATTGGAGTTGTAATAGCTTGCCAAAACCAGGAACTTGATATCGGAATAAAAAACTCAAATCTTAAATCGGTTATTCTCTGGATATTAGGTAAAATTTTCAGAAAACCATGGTTATCAGCAATTTCCGATGTTACCATCCCCTTTTTCCAAGCAGAGGATAATCAATTCCCAATAGTAAGTGCTCTTGGGAGAGATGTTAAGGTATACTCTTATGCAGCTTTTAATAATAAAACCGTTTCTCACTGGATTATCGTGATTGAAGATGGTGAATTTTTTAGATTAGATGAATACAAAGAAGTATTGGATACAATGGGTGATATTACAATCTAAGAATAATTAAATCCAGTTTTCCTAAAATAAGAAAAATTCCTCTCAATTCCCGAATTGTTACTTTTTTAACTTTATTGTGTTATATTTTAAGAAATAAATAACTTTTTTACTATAAATATGAAAAAAGAAAATACACTTAAACAAGGTTTAAATCAGAAACCTATCCAAGATAAACCTCAGCAAGAAACTAAAAAGAAACAAAATCCATTCTTAATAATCCTAGCTATTTTCTTAATGTTAATATTTACTAGTCTAGTTAGTTATGTTGCTTATATATTTGGAAAGGAAACAGGCAAAAAAGAAGGATTAAAAACATCAACTGAAATTACACCAGATAATGATACTATAGAAGAAGAAAATGATACTACAACATCCGAAAACACTGATTCTTATGAGGGATGGCAAACTTGTGAAAATGCTAACTGGATACTTTCCGCAAAACATCCATCCGATTGGAAATGCGAACAAGTAAATGAAGATGGTTATGACTTATATTATTTTGTTTTAAGTAAAAATGATAAAAAAATAACATTCATAAGTGAATATAGCTATAGTCCGTCAGAAGATAATGGTTGTATAACAAATCCTATAGATATCACAGAAATTGAATTTGGAGGAATAGACTATAAAATCCAATATTGCAAAGAGAGTTCATTACCGCAAATTTTTAAACAAATTTCTTATGATGACTTTACACCTCCTGATATTTTTTATATAGTAGGAACAGGATTCAGTGACCCAGCTGAAGAGGAAATTAATACTTTAAAATTGATCTTTGATAGCTTAAGTTTAAAAACTAGTTAGATAATTTAGAATTCTTTATACTTAAATCTAAGTATATCAATAATATTTAAATGCAGGAACAAAACTCTCTTAAACAAAGCTTACAGCAGAAAGTCAAACAAAATAAACCCAAACAAGAAACTAAAAAGAAACAAAGTACTTTTTTAATCATATTAGCTATTTTTCTAATGCTGATTTTTACCGGCTTAGTTAGTTATATCGCCTATAATTACGGTAAAGAGGCTGGAGAAAAGGAGAGTAAAAAAGATGAAACAGCTAATGAAGAATCTGACGACAATATCAACGAAGAAAACAACAATTCTGAAACAATAGTCTCTAATGAACTACCAGAAATTGATAAAACATTACAAGAGATAATCGATGAATATTGTATAAAAACTGAAATATTATACAATGGTCAAACCTCTGGATGGAACTATCTTATAAAAGAAAGTTATCTTCCATTTACAATAAATTCTGATCTAATGGAAATTCTTGACAACGATGATGAAACACAATACCAAGCAACTTGTACAACCGAAAGTGAAGAAACAAATACTGATGATTATTTAGAAAACGGAGGAAGTATTTTATTTAATTATACATTAAATAATAATCAAGCCTACAGTGCTACTGTATACGACGAAAATTCAATTGAACTCGGACACGGAGGTCCGCCTAGTCTAGGAGAATATGGAGAATTAATTGAATCAGGAGATGATTATAAAATATTTGCATATATTATCTGTGATGATACATGCGGTGGAACTCCAAACAGTTATACATTCCACATTAGAGCACAAAAAATTTTGGAGTTTAAAAATAACTATAAAATATTCATTAACTCTAGTATATTAATTTCTCGTGGAGAAGATGGAACTAAACTTTATACATACTTACTCAATCATCTTGACAACTCAGAACCAATCAACCATGTAAATGAAAAAGAAGCAAACAATAGAATGATAGAAGAATTCTTTTCAGATCTTGACAATCTGGAAAACCCTGAAAAAGAAGCTTATGATACTGCTAAACAATTCATAGAAGCAATTGATTATTAATTTATAGTGCTATTCATTGAATCAGAAGACATAATTCTAGAAATCGATAAAATTTCTAAATCTTTGCATGTAGAATAAAAAAATCTATTTTATAACCATAAAAACAAACTATTTTTCGTTTTCTACCCCTTCATCATAAGCAGCCAGCCTTCTCTTTCTTTCAGCTCTTATCCCTTCTTCAACTTCTTCCATTGACTGAGGTTCTATCCTAGACCATCTTTTAGCTAATCTTTCGGCAAAATGTCCGGTGATTCTAAGTACATCATTAATATATCTTAAGTTCTGCTCAAAAGTAGCACCTTTATATCCAGGTCTCGGTGTTTCTGTCATATTTTCTTAAAATAATAAGTATAATTATACCAAATCTTAATTCATACTTATGATCAAATACACATAATAAATATTGCTTAAGAACATTTAATAAGTTAATATTTCTTTAATCTTATCTTTTAATGTGCAACTAATGAACCAAAAAATCAAATTATTTAAAAAAGAAAAAGGTTATGTCCGTAAAGTTACAAACTCGTTTTCTGTCTTAAATTTACTTACAGGTAAGGACAGTGACAAAGTCAGTGTTGCAGTTGGAACTGCTAAAGACCATTTTGAAACCACCAAGCCATCAGGTGATAGAGTTTATTTTATCCTTGAGGGAAAAATTATAGTTAATGGTGATATTATAGGTAAAGCTGGAGATGTAATATTTGCTCCTGCAAAAACTAAGTATCGATTTAAAGGTACTTTTAGGGCTGTAATTATTAATTCCCCTCCATTTAAGAAAAAAGAGGAAAATATAAGTTAGATAAAGAAGGCTCCACAAACAACGAATCTCATCGAAGCTTTCAATTCTCACCTTGAAGGTAGACTAAAGAGTATTAGGAGTTTCAATTCATTTGAGCATGCGAGATTGTGGTTGAATGGATATGTTTTGAAACGGTACCGCTTCGAGCCTTGCGAGAAGCGAGTCGAATGGACGTAAGCGGAACGAATGCGAACAACATATTTAAATAACTGAGAAGACTCCTCGTTATATTAGGAGATTCAAGGAAATTTCTGAAGTCACTTCTAAATCAATAATTTCAACCTCAACCTAGAAGAACATAAGAATCATCTATATAAAGGATACAGTATAGGAGTATAACTAGGTAGTAACCAATTAAAAACAATTGTCTAGGATCTTACAAAACCTCTAAAACTCTAAAGATACAGTTCATAACTGATTGAAAAATATTAGTTTGCTTTTTCCAAATAACTTGTTGACTTTCTATTGTATGAGAGGTGTAATTGCGTAATCCATATGATAAAGAAAAATCCCCTAGCATAGATTCTTGCTTTATACAGTCTTCAATCCACTTCTCAAAATCTCTATCTCTATCTGTTTCTATTTGTTTCAAATCTGGCTTTCCTAATCCTTCATCCTTAAAAAACTTTTTAAATAAATTACCTAACATTGGTAAATTTGAATATTTTTTCTTTAACAGAACCTCTAGAGTTAGTAGTAAACCACTAATTACCTGTGAATAAATTAGCGGTGCAATAGTATTTTCCCCCTTATTTGACTTATGTATTCTTCTTAAACGCCACAATCTCAATAGCGAATGAACAAAGAAATATTTAATCTCAAGGTAGTCCTCTGATCTTTTACCTAAAAACTTTCTTCTAAAATCAGAGTATTTGAGACTTCCTGATCTCTTTTTATAATAATGTTGTTTGTACCTTCCTTTTGAATTTCCTTTCCCATCTAATCTATCACGAATAAATCCCAGCATGTAATTTGTGTGATGGGAAATATATTGATCTTTTCTTGGGTTCAAAGAAAGAAAAAGATTTGCTGGTAAATTAAACCATTTTTTATGATGTTTTCTATCTTCTTTTAATGCAAGATGCATAAATATTGAGCCGGCATCGATATCAAATTGACTTAAGGAAGCAACTGCAATGAAATAATAAGGAGTTCCTAAATGAATTTCGAGATCATTTTCTTTTCGCCATTTCTCTGCCCAAACAATCAGTCTTTGCCAAAGTTCAAATGCATATTTATTCTTCCTATCCTTTATTAACGTTTCACTAACAACTGTAAAGTTGCTAAAAAAGGAATCACTAATCGTTATTAACCTTTCATTGTTAACCCCTTTGAAAACTTTATCTATTTCACTAAGAAGGCTATCTTTAACTATAATCAAATTACTTCCATAGAAGTAACTATAGAACAGAGAGAATTCTTTAGTTAGGGGTTCGTTGATAAAATTAAAGTTCTTTATCTCAGTAAACTTTGTTTTAGGTATGCTTAATGATATTTTTTTCATCTTATTGCCATTATATCTCAAAATAAAAAAGGTCGAAATACAGTAGCCATTGTCATAGCCACTCTAAAAAACTATAATAGTACCGATGGACGCCAAACAAAACTTCAAATCAAAAGTTGAATCACTCGTAGAACTATTTGAATTTAACGAGAACGTCTATAAATCAAAAGATTTTCTTGAAACTCAAAACCGTATTCAATTTATTGATCCTTTTTTCAAAGCTCTTGGTTGGGATGTTAATAACGAACAAGGTTATGCTGAACAGTACAAAGAAGTTGTTCACGAAGCCAAGGTCTTTGTTAAAGGAAAACAGAAAGCCCCTGATTACTCTTTTAGATTAGGTGGTGTACGAAAGTTCTTTGTTGAAGCAAAGAAGCCTAAAGTCAAAATTAAGAAAGAATTTGATCCATCTTTTCAGCTTAGAAGGTACGCCTGGAACGCTAAGCTCCCTATATCAATTCTAACCGACTTTGAGGAGTTTTCAATTTATGATACTACAACCAAACCTAAGCTGTCAGATAAAGTAACTACATCAAGAATTGATTATATTCAATACAAAGAATATCCGGATCGTTGGGAAGATATTTGGAATACCTTTTCGAAAGAATCAATTTTGAAAGGTAGTTTTGATAAATATGCTGAAAAAGAGCGAAAAGGAAAGGACACTGTCGACAAAGAATTTCTTAAAGAGATTGAGCAATGGAGAAACTTACTAGCGAAGGACCTTGCTATAAATAACCCTAAACTAGATACTTATCTCCTTAATTCCTCAGTTCAACAAATTATTGACCGAATAATATTCTTACGTATAGCAGAAGATAGAGGTATTGAAGATTATGAAACGCTAAAAGATCTAATTAGATACAAAAACTCATATAGATATTTAGTAAAACATTTCAAGAAAGCCGAGAAGAAATATAATAGTAGTCTGTTTGACTTCAAAACAGATACTCTCACCCCTAAACTCAAAGTAAGCGATAAGATAATAGATAAAATATTTGAGAATCTTTACTACCCTAATTCCCACTATGAATTCTCCGTGCTTGGTGTAGACATCCTAGGGAGTGTTTATGAACAATTCCTAGGTAAAGTCATACGTCTCACACGAGGAGGTAATGCAAAGGTTGAGGAAAAACCCGAAGTTAAAAAAGCAGGAGGTGTTTACTATACTCCGAAATACATAGTTGACTATATCGTTGAGAATACGGTTGGGAAACTCGTAAAAGAAAAAACTCCTCGACAAGTCTCAAAACTTAAGATACTAGACCCAGCTTGTGGAAGTGGTAGTTTCTTAATAGGAGCTTATGAATATCTACTAGATTGGCATCTGGATTATTACACAAAGAATAATCCTGAAAAGAAACGAAAGGCATTGTTCAAGGATAACGAAGATAATTATCATCTCTCCAGTGAAGAAAAGAAACGTATCCTTATAAACAATATCTACGGGGTAGACATTGACAGCCAAGCCGTCGAGGTAACGAAACTTAGTCTTGCCCTTAAGATGCTAGAAAATGAAAACGCTGAAACAGTCAACCAGCAAAGGAAAATGTTTCAAGAAAGAGTCTTACCAGATATGAGTGGTAATATCAAATGTGGTAATAGCTTAATAAGTAGTGACTTCTATGAAGGAGAAAATATGACACTACTTGATGATAAAGAGAAGTTCAGAGAGATAAACGCTTTCGATTGGGACAAACAATTCCCCAACATTATCAAACGAGGTGGATTTGATGCTGTTATAGGGAACCCTCCGTATGTTAAAGCTCGTGATTATAATGAGGACAAGGCTTATTATAGAGAGTACTTAAATACTTCTGGTCAATATGAAACATTGTATAAAATGTGGGATTTATTCGTTCCTTTTGTGGAAAAAGGTATTAAACTCCTAAGAAGAAATGGGAAATTTGGTTACATAATTCCAGATACCCTTGAAAAGGCTGAATATACAATGAGATTGAAGGACTGGATATTAGATAACTTCCACGTTCCTCAGATTAGTTTCTTTCCAGATTCATTTATTTTTTATACAGATAGAAAGATTGTTGGAGTACAAAATATTATTCTTTTTGTTGACAAAAACAAGGGGGATAAAACTAAGAAAGTCGTTCATAAAGAAGACTATAGGGACATTGAGAAGAAAGAGATAGTACCTTATACAGAGGACATATTTACGACTTATGTTTATGATATTGATTTTAAGAAAGTGGATTATAAATTACTTGGGGACATCTGTTTAGTAAGTTACGGTTTACGATTAAATAGTCATAAAGGATCCTTACCAAAGTTTGTGAAAAAAGACTTATTGCGTGAGAAAAAGACAAAGGAAAATAAAAGACGATTTACCGAGGGGAAATTCATTTCGATGTATAGGATAGATAAGTACAAGTGGTTAGAATGGGATACAGAAAGATGCCCAATCAAACTGGTTAGACCAACATTTCGGGAACTTTATAATTCGCCGAAACTTATTCTGGGAAATATAAATAGAGTTGCAGCATTCGACGATCAGAACACAGTATGTGACAATACCTTGATTGTAGCAAAACTATATAAAGACTTATTAGGAATATCAAATTCCAATCTAGATAAATACTTTGCAAATGTTAAGAAAGATAGAAAAATTTTAGAAAGTAACTCTCAGGAATTTGACTTAAAATATATTCTAGCTCTCCTTAATTCCGAACTAAACCAGTTTTATATAAAAAATGTACTTAGGAAAGGTGAAAAGCACGCATATCCTGATGATTGGAAGAAGATGATTATTCCGATAATTAACAAGAAAACACAAAAGAGTCTTGTTCAGATGGTAGATAAGATTATCGCTCTGAAGAAAAGACATCTAAAAACAAATGATAAATTAACAGAAAAACAAATCAATGTGATTGAAAACCAAATAAATAAATCTGTATATAATATCTATAAACTTACTGATAGTGAGATTGATATAATAAAAGAAAATGTGGAATAATATGAAAAACGGCGTAAAAAACGGTAAAAAAACACAATAAAGCTCAGGACTAGATCTTATTATACACTCCTTCATTATCTTACATTCAATTTCAGAATCTCAATCTTTTTACCTCTACTCCATCCCTTTATCTGAATTTCCCTTTTTAAAGCTTCTGACTTAGTTTTAAACTCTTCAGAATAAATTAGTTTTGCTGGCAATTTACTTCTAACATATTTTGATCCTTTACCTTCATTGTGGTCTTTAACACGATGATCTAGATTGGTCGTATAGCCAGTATAAAGTGAATTATCACAACAGAGTAAAATGTATACGTAGTACATGGTGAGAAGATTATAGTTAAAACAATAAAGGATGAAAAGTAAAAATTCTTATTTATAAAATGTTGAAAGTTAATTACTGTGTAGTAAAACGAGTGGTTCGACACGTCCTACGGACTTGCTCACCACCATCCTTCGACAAGAAAAATTTTAAGTCGAAGCTCGTCCTGAGCTTGTCGAAGGATGGAGACGGTGGGAATCGAACCCACATCCAAAAAGTGCCATTAAAACCCTCTACAAGCTTATCTAGTTTAACTTTTAACGATAAGTAAAATATAAACTAGCAAAAATATTACTTACCGGACTCTTGTATTTCTTAGATTAGAAATTAAGAGCCCAAATTTCTAAGCTGCATCTTAGCTAATGTTACGCCTATGGAATTTCACTAAGAGAAAATTCTATAGACCTATACCATCTTCCGATGAATCGGAATCAGGCATACATTAAATTAAGATTATATGAAGGAGAAACTTTCTCTACTAAAGAATCAACTTTAGCCATGAGTTTGTTGACTCCTTCTCTTAATTTAACTGATAATCTATTTGATTCGGCATTTATTTTTTTAAGCCTACCGGTGTTGATTTTCCGGTACTTGCAGATTTTTTTGTAAAGATCTGCTTGCCAAAACTTTAGCTTGAAATTTTAAAGAACAAATTTCTGTCAAATCCGATCGTCCCCATAATTACAATATTATATCATATTTAGAAGGTTATCTTCAATTCTAAATTATCCCCTTGCAAAAATTAAACCATAAATCTTTTTAAAGCCTTTACTTTTTAGTACTTTTGCACATTCTTCTAAAGTATTCCCAGTTGTCATAACATCATCTACAACTATTATTGAACTAGTTTTTACATCAGTTCCTTGGACAATTTTAATAGAATTATCTAAATTGTTTAATCTTTCCTTCTTGTCAAGTCCTACCTGACATTTAGTGTTTTTTACTCTGTTTAATAATTTTAAACAAGGACAATTCCAAAAGTCAGCTATTTTCTTAGCCATCTCCTCCGACTGATTGAACCCTCTCCATCTTTTTCGTTTTTTGTGTAATGGAACAAAAGTAATAGCAGAAGATTTCACAATCCTCTTAAAATCAATATTTTTCTTTAATGCAAAATTCATCACTTTAACTAAATCATCTATCATTGCATAGTAGAACTCATATTTAATGTCCCCAATATAATCTTCAATAAATTTAGAATACTTTGAAATAATAAATACTCCATCTAATCTCGTCTTGCCTCCACATTTATCATGAGCCACTCCTTTATGAACCTTTTTCTTGCATACGTGACACCTTTGGACATCTACAAATTTAAATTTAATTCTCATACACTCATCACAAATATATGCACCAACACTGCCACAACCTTCACAAATACGCGGAAAGAAAAAATCATTAATTGAATCTAAAATATCATTTAATCTTATTTTTGACATATAATATACATATAGTAAAATCACAACACTATTTCTAGATATATTTCATAAATATGGAAACAGTAAGCCAAGGACAAACAATCGAAAAAAGAATTACTTATACAACAGAAGGAAATATTATAAGATGTGTTGGTATCACTAATCTTCAAACAGCCTTTAATATTATTAATGCAGCTAAAGAGAAATTTGACCGCCATTCATCTACTGTGATTTTGGATATAGATGGACCAGTAGCCCAAACTTTATCTGAGCAAACCGGACCAGGACTTTCAAGAACAGGATTAGAGTCAATAGCCCGGCATTTAATAGAAAATCACGACATCTCAATGATATTTCTCACCTCAAGACATTTAGAATACGGATGGGGAACAAATATCCAATGGATTTTAACACTGTATGAATTAATCAGAAATCGTACAACATTACCAGAAACACTTCATTCTTTAGCCTATGATAACCTCAGCGATTTAATAAGAAAATTACAATCACCTAGTCCAGCCAGATTAATTATAGCCGGAGCAGCAAAAGATAGAGCTACACAACTACTTGAAACACTCTTAGGTCATAGAAGATTAAGAACTTTAGTTAGAGATATATCTCAACAATCGAACCCAAATGACAATAGATTAGTTCCAGCTCTAAGAGCAATATTTAATGCACAGCAAACTGAGAATACACTAGTTGCGATAATAGATGATGGAGCCATGGAAGAAGCAGTAAGAAAAATTGCAGGAGATTATGAAAATCTGCAAATTTTATATATAAAAATGGAAAATGAAAAAATAGGCAATTTACTTCAGCTAACAAGAGGCTTAATTGGAATGCTGGCATATTCCCTGAGGAATGTAAGCTGCAGAAAAGCTCTTGAACCAGTTAATCCTTAATGAATAATTTAATGATTTAATTGATCTGAATTATCAAATAATCAATTGTAGGTTCATGGTTCTTGGTTGTTGGATTTCACAAATTTTCCCACTATCATAAATCTATGCTATAATATATTTGTATTAATATTAAAAGCATTTGATTCTAGTTTCCGCCATCGGCGGATAAACGTCGCTAGAAAAAGCTGTATAGGAAAATCAAAAAAGAGCTAACTATACCGGGTAAGCCCGTTAAAGCTGAAAGAGCCATGAACTAAATTGAGTACATGGGAATAAAGGTGGTACCGTCTTGAGAAGACCCTTATTTGATTATCAAAATCTTGGTAGTTAAATAAGGGTCATTTTAATATATAAATTATAAAATCAATATTCATGTTACCTAAAGGTCCATATGATCCAATTAAAACAGAAGAAGAAATTCTTAAGTTTTGGAAAAAAAGTAAATTTAATAAGCCAGAATATCATAATAAAAAAGGTTTACAAAAAAATCTATCTAATGATAATCGTGAATCTTTCTGTATAATATGCCCTCCTCCAAATGCAAATGCAAGACCGCATCTAGGAAACCTTTCTGGTTATTGCTACCAAGATTTAATGGGAAGATTCAATCGTATGATTGGTAAAAAAGTATTACTTCTACCAGGAAAAGATCATGCGGGCATTCAAACTGAAGTTGTATTTGAACGAGACGTTTTACAAAAAGAAGGAAAAAATAAGTTTGATTTAAAAAGAGAAGAATTTTATAAACAATGCTATAAATTCTGCATTAAATGCAGTGATATAGCCAGAAAAGATGAAGAACGTGTTGGACTCTCAGCTGACTTTGATAGAGATATATTTACTCTCGATCCAGAAGTAGTAAAAATTGTTTTGGACACTTTTATTGATCTTTATAATGATAAAAAATTATACAAAGGAATCCGCATTACTAACTGGTGTCCAAAATGCAAAACTGCACTTGCAGATGTTGATTGTGAAAAAAAGACTAGGAAGTCGGAATTATTTTACATTAAATATCCCTTAAAAGAATCTAAGAAATATATCGAAATAGCAACCACTAGACCAGTAACCATGCTCGGAGATACAGCAGTTGCAGTAAATCCAAAGGATAAGCGTTATAAAGATCTAATTGGGAAGAAGGTAATACTTCCTCTAATAAATAGGGAAATTCCTATAATTTCCGATCCGCAGGTTGATAAAAATTTTGGTACAGGAGCTCTTAAAATTACTCCAGCTCATGCACCTGAAGATTATCAAATAATGTTGAGATGGAATAAGAAAAACCCTGATAAAAAAATCAATTACATCAATGTAATCTGGAAAGATATGAAATTATACGGTCCTGTTGGTAAATATGAAGGTATGAATATCGAAAAGGCGAAAGAATTTATTATCCAAGACCTAAAGAAGGCTAATTTAATAACTAAGACTGAAGAAAAAGAACAAAATATTACAATATGCGAGAGATGTAAAAGTATAATTGAACCAATAATGTCATCACAATGGTATGTAAAAGTCGATAAATTAAAAAAGGATGCCATAAAAGCAGTTAAAAACAAAAAGATAAAAATCCATCCCAAATATATGGAAAAAAGATATTTTAACTGGCTTGAAAATCTTAGGGACTGGCCTGTTTCAAGATCTCTTTGGTGGGGATATAGAATACCGGCATGGTATAACGGGGAGATAAAAGAGTGTGTTAACAAAGATGGAAAAATTATCGAAAAAATAAATGGTGAAGTATTTGATCTTACAAATAAAAACCATGTAAGAATTCAACAAGAGTCTCCAGGGAAAGATTGGATTCAGGATAATGATGTTTTGGACACATGGTTTTCTTCAGGGCAGTGGCCATTTGCCACTCTTACAAAGGAAAATTTAATGAACGAATTCTATCCAACCAATGTAATGGAAACTATGTACGACATTTTAGAATGGTGGATTTCCAGAATGATTATGCTTGGTATTTATAAAACAGGAAAAATCCCGTTTGAAGATGTATATCTCCATGGCATGCTTTTAGCTCCAGATGGAAATAAAATGAGCAAATCAAGAGGAAATGTGATTTCCATGGACGACGTAGTTAATGAACACGGAGCTGACACATTAAGGCAATTTTACTATATAGCTGGAAAAGCCGGTGGTTCCTATAGATTCGATTGGGAAAGAATTAAATTTACAAGAAACTTCCTAAATAAATTATGGAATGCAAGTAAATTTGTACTAATCAATACTAAAGACGACAAAATTAATAGTAAGGAAATCAAACATAAAGACTTGTCCAAAATGGATAAAAAATTCATCTCTCACATTAATAAAACTATTAAATCTGTAACAAAAAACATTAAAGGATTTAAATTCAATCTCGCACTCGATAGATTACAAAACTCTTTCTGGCATGAATTCTGTGATGAATATATAGAGTATTCAAAACAATATATTTACACAGATAAAAAACAAAATAATTCTACAAATTGGATATTATGGAAATGCTTAAAAACTTATATCGAATTGATGCATCCTTTTATACCTTTTATTACTGAAAAAATTTGGCGGGAAATTCCTAAAAGCGACGATGAACCAAAAACTATAATGTATGCAAAATGGCCGAAGGAAATAACATTATAGAATTGCTATAAACTATAAAATTTGCAAGCATTAGCATATGTCAAATCAGCCATATAACCCACTCTGAATTTAGATAATTCTGCCATTTTATCTACAACATATCTAACATCAGACGGCTCGCACACCTGTCCTCTCCTCTGCTGAGGTGTAAGATAAGGAGAATCGGTCTCGGCTAAAATTTGGTTTTGATATTTACTAAATCCTAGTTTAAATATTTCTCGAATATTCTCACCACTTGGATAAGTAATTATTCCATTAAAAGAAATATAATAACCATGTCTAAAAATATTCTCTGCAATTTTAATATCTCCTGTAAATGAATGAAATAACACCGGTACTCTATTCTTCACTAAAGAAGAAATTAAATCGAAACTCTCTTTCTCAACTTCTCTAGTATGAATAATAAGAGGCAGATTGATTTTGCGTGCAAAATCAATCTGCCTCTTAAATAATAACTCTTGTAAATGCTTTACTTTTTTCTTTTTATCTAATCCAATATCCTTGTCTTTATCTAACCAATAGTAATCAAGTCCGCATTCACCAACAGCTTTAAAATACTTTTTACTATAAAAATATAATTTTTTTAATCTATCAAATTCTTTATAAATATCTATATTTTTATT
>CAZNER010000038.1:0-19358 GCA_964572065.1 uncultured Candidatus Saccharibacteria bacterium | reverse complement strand
ACATCTTCAATATTCTCAAGGATAGATATTCTTTCGCTTTCATTTTGGGTTAAAATCTCTAGATAATCAGAGATTTGATTGAGTTTTGTTGCTTGGGTTCGAATTGTTTTTGAATTCCACTTATTTTCAATACTTTTATCAATTAATTTTTCCCTGAAATACTCAGATCGACAATTTGCAAGTTCTTCTAAATGTGAATTTGTAAAAAAGTCCGGTGCCGGACTTTCTTCATAAAAGTTATTTAATCGTTGATAAATAGGGATGATCATTTTTATTCTGCTTTCACTATTAATTCCAAATTCACTTGCCAAGTCATTATAGGTTATTTTATGGGTATTATAATATTCGTTCAAGAGTTTCGATAACTTAAAATAGTTTATTTGTCCCCGATTCATTGAATAGATAACGTTTAATTTCTGAGCCTTTTCGGTATCAATATCACTCTTTTCAAAAGGGATCTTTTTAATCCCTAATTCTTTGCATGCTTTCCAACGATGTTCCCCATCGATAATCTCTAGTTTTTCAGAGATATCACTACTCCGAACTTTTAGAGGGTTTTCTCTAAGATATTTTCCTTCAGTAATGTTAATAGATTCTTTGAGTTTATCAAATTCCTCTTGAGACATTTCATTAGTGTTCCAAGAATTGGGTACAAACATATCAATTGGACCTAATTGAATCTTGGAATCATAAAGATCGGTTATTTTTATTTGTTTTCCGTCAGTCAAGGATATCTCCTCCAAAATTTCTTATGATTTTTCACATGAATGGTTCTAAGTTTCTCTATTTTCAATGCTAATCCCAATGAAATTAATTTTGGGTAATAACTAATAATATCATCGTATACGACAATCTCTGAAGGTTTATGTTGGACCGCAATTTTGAGAATGTTATAGATTTTGAACGTGTTATAGCGAATTTTGGTGTGGTTGTAGGTATCAGGATAAAAAACGATCTGGCCAGGATTGATATGCAGATTTTTTAGTTGTTCCAACGTTTCAAATCCAAAATCTTTGAATCGTCTCCCTGTAATAAAATATTTTAGAGCAACCGATTTTCTATAATGTTCGACAAAATTTGGGTTGATTAGTGTATTCAAAATTCTCTGTTTTAAATCACTAATATCCGCATTCTCGTTTAAATTAGGAAAGAAATTATCACAGATACACCCATCGATATCGAAAATCTCAATTTTCCTAGGATGCAATACTTCAGACTCTGCAGTATTTGGATTTTCGTATGAGTCTAAAATAAACTCATCAGGCTCCACATTGAATTTAATTTTCTGGGGAATAATATTCCCATTTTTATCAAATTCCATTAGGATCCCTCACCGCAGAAATTTTTTATTATTTCTCGAATTTTCGATTTGCAGAATTTTGAGTTTTTATAATCCAAATATTTCTCCAATTTCTCAAGCTGATATCGCAATTTCTCGGGGTCGATATCTGGTCCGTGTATCACGTATTTCATTATCCCCGATTCATTGAGCAATTGTTTCTCTTTAGGGAATGCAGAGTTAAATTGTTGTATAAGCTCATGCACGAGTTTAACAACAAATCCCGCAGGGTTTCGTAGTTTTTTGAATTTAATGGAAAAGATTTCCAACGCAAACATCAATAAAATTAGGGTCTCAATTTCTCTCGTATCGTTCACCTTGAGGAGATATAACCTCTCTCGTATCTCGTTTTTGAGCTCATTGAACGGGGCTATGTTTTTCAGAAAATCTTGTCGAGCGTTTAATTCGAATGGCATTTCAACATATAGCGAAACAAATAAAACCGAACATACATATATAAATGTCGGGGAGTAGAATATAATATTGAGGAGTACAAAACAATGGCCTGGCAGTCACGTTTTAACCCTCATCTCTACTCCTTATTTTTCCTGCTATCCTCCATTTTCATCTGTAATTCCGCCTCTAATTCATTGATACGTGACAAATTCTCACGAATTTTACTCTTATTCTTTTTATACAGGGTCAATAGTTCTTCTGGAGTCATATCATCGAGATTATTCATTGTTCTCATACTCCTCACTGATTTTTCTTAAAATCTCACTATTCTGAGAGAAGTATTTTATCATATTCCTTAATAAAAGCGATTTGCTACGTTTCAATGTATCTGAGAGCCTTTCTATTGCATCTTCAGAAGCTCTATCGAAACTATAATTTACGATTACATTGCATTTTGACAACTTTTATACACCTCTTAAAAAATTTCATTTTCATTATTTAAGCATTTGTTTTGCAGTTTTTAAATCATTCGATAGAGATATTAACAGAATAATAAAAGAGAGCTAATTTGGGGTGTTTCACGAAGAGATTCCGACGATAAAAATGATTAAAATGGGGCTATTTATTTCCTCTTCTCTCCCCCCTAATATCTGAAAAACCCCAAATAATAGGAAAAAAATAGAAAAAACAAAAATAAATTTTGAACAAAAAAACAAAAATATTCAATAATTCTAATGATTCTATAAAACCTTTTTAACGAGGTAATCCCGACCCCATCTCATATTCCTTGGGGTGATTGGAAGTAAAAAAAAATCAAAAGGCGCTTGGCGCTTTTTGAAAATTATTAAAAAAAGGGGATCTCTCGATAGGGGAAATATTTATCATATAAGGCTCTTTTTTGTTTGATAGTTAATGAGGCATAATGCTTCACCTGGGTTGATTCACTAACCTTATGATTCGTTAGACCCTCGCTTAACCATAACGGGCATTGCATTTTGATCAATCTATTATTAACTAATGTATGTCGAAATCTATGCATTTTAAAATGAAAACCTAATCCCCTCTCAATCTTTTTCTTAGCATGATAGAGTGCACTTTCATTTAAGAATGCATATTTCCCCTCACTTTTCACTGCGGGAAACAACCACTTTGCCTCTCCCTTTAATGAGAGAAGATAATTATTGAGATAAATACTAAATTGTCTCGGAAAGAAAAACAATAAACCCTCTTCACTTTTTAATGTAGATTTTCTTGCGTCTTTCTCAAACCCTGTCTCAAAATATCTCTCTTTCATATGGATATTTGATAATCGGATAGAGCGTATTTCTGAATGTCGTGCCCCTGTGCATATTAGCAAGGCAAATAAAATAAAATATTTTTTTCTTAGGTTTTTCTTAGCATATTTTAGAATAGATTCCAAATTTTCAGAAGAAATTATTTTTTCTTTGATTTGCGATTGTTTTTTAATATCTCCAGGTTTTTTAGTGAATTGATAGACGAGTTTATTTGGGATTGGATTTTGATATTCTACACCTCTATCTAACATGAGAGCTTGAACATAATAGAAAAAACTTTTTAAATGAGACCGTCGCATTTCCTTTGTTTTAAGTTTAATGTCTTTTTTATCCAAAACATCCGAAAAATAATTTTTCACATCAAGCATGTTGATATTTTCAATATTTTTATTTATAGCGTTGAAAAAAGCCTTTAATGTGCATTTTTGACCGCGATATGATCCTGAAGATCGTTTTTTCACTTCATTTAGATAATTATAAACAAAAAACGAATCTATAGAAGAAAGAACAAGTTTTTTTTCTCCTAAAAAATGATCCCTATATTTGCGTTCAGTAGCGAATTTAGAATCTACTATCTTGTATCACCCTATATTTGTCATTATATTGTTCAATTATTGAAGCTTCTAAAAGTGTGTTTAATATCGCTAAAATTTCAATCTCATCCATATCAGGAATAATTTTTTGAATCTCCAATTCATCCCTAGGCATTTCTTGAAGTAAATTAATAATTATTTGCTTCTGATAAGAAATTTTATCAAAGTCAATAGATTCTCCCTTTTCTTTTGCAAGTTTTTTTAGAATCTCATTTTGGGTTTTTAATAGCTCTCGATTATTTCTCTTTAATTCCTCAATTTCTTTCTCTAATGGTTCGAATTCATTCACTTCTCTCTTTTTCCCAAAACTCCCTTCAACTAATCCATCGGTCGCATATCTCACTAGCTTAGAGATATCATCAAATCCGTTTTCCTTTGCGTACATCTCCCAATGTTTAAATTGTTCCCGAGAAACACGCACATTTATATTTTTGGTATAATTTCTTTCTGTTTTAGGCATATTTTCATACCTCGAAATTTAAAACTTTTTTATTATGATCTAAATGGATTTCATGTATATATATGTTTTACATGTCTTTACATTAAACCAATATTATCTTCATATCATTGGATAAGTGTAAAACATTTCTTTACATAGACTATTTTTCATCATATCGTATACAAAATAATAGAATCTGATCTCAGAAAATAGTGAAGAAAATTAATTTTTGGTTAAATCAATTTTTATATTGAAATTTGGTATATCCTACCCCTAATTACCTTCTTTCTTGTTTCGGTTCTATATATCGATACAAGATATCATACAAGGATTTTGGTGTCGTATACGAAAAACCAATAAAAACATTTAAATATTGTATACGATACTAATTAAGTATACAAAAAAAAGTGTTTAATATGGGAAGAACTAAAAAATTTAATGAAAAATCAAAGGTTTTAACTATACGGGTCCCTGAAAGCCAATATAATACAATAAAATCAACAATCGAAAATATCATTGAAAACAAATACGTCTCTGAAAACGATCCTGAAGATACTTTAGATACTTTAATTCTCAAAAAAATGATTCCTGAATTCATAAAATATGATATTGAAATTGAATTAGATAATAATGAGATAGAGAGAGTGAAATCATTATATGCCGAAATTTAAATTTGCTAGTCTTGAAGAGAACAACAGCAAAAAAAATGCGAATGCGCCAGGCGCAGGCGCCTCGACATCGGAATTAAATCGAAAAGAAGTTGAGGAAGAGAATCGAAAAAAGCGAGAAGCAACACAACCAGAAAAAGGGATTAAGATTGGTTCTAAAGAACACTTAGACAAGATTAAGGTGGTGCCCTCAGAGGTCACCACCTTAGATTCCGAAAATATTAATGGGAAAACCCGAGATATTGTTGCAAAACAGATGGGGATCTCACATAATAATATAGATCAAATGATCGAGCAGAAAGTTAACGAACGTTTATTAAAATTAGTGAATATCGGTCTCAAACATGAATTATCTATCGAAAATATGCTACAATATTTTAGAGAAGTAGCGAAAACGAAGCTTTATGAACTTCGACGGTATTTCTCCGATTCTACTTCTGCAGAGATCGAATCAATTTTAAAATATCTCTATGATTCAGGGAAAATTAGACGAGACAAAAACAATTGGTATTCATTAAAATAATAGGTGAGTATTGAAATGAGTGAAATTGTGAAATGTAAGCGTTGTAATAGGGTTCTCACGTCAAAGGAATCAATTGAGAGAGGGTATGGTCCTACCTGCTATCGAATTATCACCCTCCGGGATTTGAATCCGGGTCGGGATCCACTAGTGCCAAATTTGGCACAACCGGGAAAATATGATCTTGATCTTAATTTTTTGAAATGTGAGATCAAATTCTTAAAAAAACAACTAAAAGAGCTGAAAAATAAAGGTTTACCATATACAAATGTAAATCCTATTGAACGAATAAAACAAGATGAGCATAGACCTGAAAGAGAACAATTTAAAGTAGAATTCAACGTAGTAGTGAAAGAATTAAAAATGATTTTTAGAGGAGAGAAATTCAATTATCATGAGTTCCTACGGCCAGTAGCTCCTCGAGAATCAATTGAATCCTCTCCTATACTAGAGAATGTAGAACTAATTAATTAATTTTTTTTATTTTCTTTTTTGTCCACTCCAAAAGCGTTTATTTTCGCTATAGGAGAAACCCCAGATATGGGTTATTACTCATATGGTTTTGTTCAGTATTTTTGTGAGAAATCTGAAATTATTCCAATAATAATATTGGTTTTTTAAACAAATCTAAGGTGTCATCCAATCAATGACCCCTGGACCGTTCAAAGAATTAAAAATAATTGTAATGATTATTATTAGTTTTCAAAAAACGTTTCGAAATCGGCTTTTTTTGAATGGTTTTTCGAAAGTTTGATAAATATGCTATAAGTTGCATGATATATCAAAAAAATACCTATCCCTATATTAATCTCATGCTTTTAATGCATAATTTCCCAAGAATGGTTTTTTTGAGAAATTGAGATTTATTATCATGGAAATTCACTTCGATCAAATCTTATATTTCTTTGGGTAAATCCATCAGAGAAATGTAGTTTCTTACTGATTGGGTACTGATCTTCATTTGTTTAGATATCTTGCCGATTTTCTGAGAATCCGAGATTTCAAAATTTTTTAAATTCTTATTTCCATTAGACGGAAGATTATCCATCAAGTTCCTATACATTCGACCCGTTTCGATAGGTGTGAGATTTTCTCTTTGATTTTTTTTCAGATAAGATTATTGTTTTAATCGAATTGTATCCAATATAGATTTTAGTCCAAATTTAGTAAAGTGGAAAAATCTGATTTAGATAAAAATTTAGGAACAAATAAAAAAAAAGATTTAAAAATTATAGATTTTCTTGAATCCCCCTTCAGATACAATCTCAGCACTATTTACTGCAGTTTCGAGAAGTTTAACTATTTTCTCCCTTGGAGGCCAGTTCATTATTCGACATAATTCTGCAATTTTATCATATACTTCCACAGGTATCGAGATAGAGACATTTTCAATATCTTGGCCCTCATTCTTTTCTTCTTTCAGACTAAAGCATTTCAAACCTTTAAAAGATATACCGTTTTCTCTTAATAATTTCACGATTTCCAAGGGTAAAGTTTTGGACTCAATCATTATCAAATAGGACATATCAAAATTCTCATTTTCAGCCATATTTTTAATCACATTATTTTTATATTAATGTTTATGGTTAGATATATGAATAGTAGAATAAAGTATTAATAAATCTTATCATAATTATTAATACATGAATGGAAATTATACAAAATACTATTATTACGAAAATTCAGGTTCAGGGAGAATCAATATTCCCATAGCTATAGCTCGTGATTTAGGCTTTACGCATAAAGATACTATAAAATTAGTAATTAAAGAAATTGATGGCAAAAAAGGCCTCTTTTTATGGAAAAAAGAAGAATAAAAGATAGTTAGTTTTCTATGTTTAGAATATCTTCTATGAATTCTAGGGTTTTTGATTCTTTTACCGTTAATTTTTTAACGGTTTTCATTTTTGCCTTTACAATTTTATACAATTCTCTCAATAGTGATAATTCTCGCTCGTTTTCTAATCTCCCTGACAATAAAGCATGAATCTTTTTTGAGTCCCACATCAGATTCTCTTCATGTGAAATTCTAATCGTTTTAATTATCGTCTGGGAACCGTCATTTCGAGGATATACAGCATTAGGATAATAATTTTTTACACTATAATATTTTTCGGGTGATACCATCATAAATCATCATATTTATTTTGTATATACAAGATCTGAGAGGTAATATTGGTTTATAAAATTTTGTATATACAAAATGGGAAAATTAATCTTGCATACAAACGAGCTCGTCTAGTACTTCTTTATCCCGTTTAAATGTCTTTCGACACCCTTTCGCATATTGTTCTACAATATTCAGCTCTTGTAGCTTGCAATTAAACTCTCTCAACAAACAAACTAGTGAGCGAATATGATCAGAGGAGATCTCCGTATTCTCCAAAAATTGTTTTGCTATCGGAGTTAGTTTAAAATATGTGTGCTTTTGAATATACTTGAGATAAAAATCAAACAGATCGGAGAGAATCTCAGCGAGCTCCTCCTCAGAGAAAAAATCATTTAGTTTGCTTCTATGGCCTATCATAATAATTATTTCAAAAATTTAGTCAATTCTATATTTGATGGGTTGTTATAATCAATTTCTATATTAATTATTTTTTGGTTAAATGAGTCGAAAACGAGCAAAATCAAATGAATTTCGTAATCTTGTGAGCATAATTTTGCGTATTCGAGCTCCGGAAGCAATTCTCCTTTAATAAGCCAATAGGGAGATGATTCTAATTTGAGGCATTTTAAAGAGTACACATACAATTTCTCTTTGTTTTTATAGGCCAGGATATCCGGCTCCCCCACACCTCCTTTTCGTTCTACTTTCTCGAACAATTTTGAGGCTCGTAGCTTCTCAAGTATGAATTCCTCGAATTTCTTTCCGATGATCTCATTTATCGCTCCTTGGACTTTACTAACAACCGAGGAGATAGAGTTATATTTAATACCGTAGCGTTTAGCTAATTGTCGAAGGGTATAAAATGGTTTCTCTTGAAATATGCTGATATCTCTCTCCACTTGGTGCCATTTTGTTTTCTTTCTAATCTCGTCGAAGCACTGTCTCTCCGTGAACACAAACCCTTCAAAATTGATCTCTTCAGGCATGCGAGCAATATGTAATCTTAGCTTTGCCTCGTCCAGGAAGGAGAATAGAAACGCGAGCTGTTCGGTAATCAAGAATTTGCTTATATAACTTTCTAATAGTGGGATCATTCGATCAAAACACACGCGATACGAATTAAATGCGGGTTGTAGACGATTTGTTTGAACGTCCTTTTTCAATGTAATTAACGCTGCTCTATTTTTTGTATATGAGTTGTTATCTTTAACGAAATACTTATAGCTTAAGTCGGTAAGAGCACCTAGAATATGCGTGCCGTGGGATGGCTCCTTATTGCTGAGGTATTCATCGAGATCTTTGTCGTAATCTTGCTCGTATCTTAAATCATCTTCATCAAAATCAGGCCAACACATTCGGTAAAAGTCTAGAGGTTTTTCGTTTTGGCTTACTTTTTCTTCAATCTGCATGATTTTTCTTTCTTTAATAATATTTTAGAAATAAATACGATAAATATAACACTAACAAAAACAAAAGAAACCACGGCCCCCAAGAGATTAACAATGAAAAAAGATCGATGTGATACATCAAATTCATATTTAACAGGAACATAAAAAATAAAAAAGGAATAGAGAGAAACAGAAAAACGCCTAAGGCTTTGTGGTATCTTTCAATCTCATGTTGAGGGGATCTATACTTCTCCTCATCAACATCCAAATCCAAATCCCAATCAAGAGCTCTCTTCTTTTTCATGGTTATGAATAATACCGTTTTGTTTTATGTTTCTTTATGTAAACAATAATCGGAATTAAAATTAAACAGACTACGACAACGATCCACCACAGAAAGGTATCAAAACTAAAGAGAATTGGCTCAGGAATAACGGGAATTTCAGCCTCATAAAATCCGAAATCAACCGTTTTATTCTCTGGAAGTGGCTCCCATTCAGTAAGATAGTCTTCGGTAGCAATAGAGTATAATCGATATTCTACCTCATCAGAGGGAAGATATTGGGTTATGGTATTCTGTGCGGAAACGGTCAGCGTTTCAATCTCCTCGTGAAATCGTAACTGCACCTGGACCGCATGCTCATTATAATTATTAATAAATTCCCAGAGATCTATACGTTCTTCCATAACCGAATAATTATAGGCTGCTCCGCTCCAATTGATGAGCTTGCTAAACATCGTCCGTTTATATAATTCAGTGAGATATTCATTTTGACGATATGTGAGCGAAATATTACCCAAAATACAATCCGAATTGAATTCTAAACTTGTAGAGAGATTCAATACCGCGGTATAAATAGTATCGTTTATGAAAAAAACTTGATCCGTTAAATCCAGTAGTAATGTAGAGATAGTATCATTTACCAGGAGAATTCGATTGATGAGCTCGATCTGATTTTGCCCAATTGTGGTATTGATAAGATTTAGGTTAGTTAAGAGTTCGATATGATTGGTAGTAATATTATTCCCAATTACGTCTAATAATGATTGTATAACAAAATGGTTCGTAGTAATATTATTTCCGATAAGATCTAAGATAGAAACTAGTTGAATGTTATTGTTAGTAATGTTATTATCTATTAAATTGAGTAAATTATTGATTGTTGTATAGTAATTTGTCATATTATTGCTCATGACATTAACAAGAGTTTGTATCACTAAGCTTTCATTTGCTACACTCGAATTAACTAAATTTAAAAGTGTTTGAATGTCGATTAAGCTATTATCTATATCATTAGCTTTTTGTTCAATCAAATTGTACAAAATCACATGATTATCGGAGATATTATTGGCTAATTGAATTATTGATTGATTGAGGAATGCAAATGAAAGGTTCATAACGGTTTGGGTGATGATAAATTGATTATTCATTTCAATGAACTGTGTGTGAATGCTTGCATTCATAATAGAGATGTTGCTGTCTATTCCAATAACTAGTGTAGAAATGGATTGATTAATATTCAGAATATTGTTTTCCATATAAATAAAACTTGAGTTCATTGCGTTATCGAGATTAATAAAACTATTATCTACAAATGTATAGAGATTAGAGATATCGCTATCGAGATTGGTTATATCCAGATCTATATTCGTAAGCAAGTCTCCTAGGGTTGAGTTCACATTAGACAAATCAATATTAATATTTATAATCGAGTTATTAATTGCACTATTTTGATTACTGAGGTTTATTTCTACCGCAGTAATCTGATTGCCGATCGTAGTATTCACATTAGCAATGTTATAGATTATTTGAGCTAGTGTATTATTCGAAGTAATTAATAAAATATCATCCCCCACAAGTGTATAACTATAATGGGAATAGCTATCATGCTCAGTATCCGTGAGATTGATTTTATAATACCCGGCAAATAGACTAAATTTTATAATCTCTCCTGGTGCGATCCATTCGGACCAGAAATATTCGGATTCATAATAATTGGGATCCCTTGTGATATTAATATGATTGAAATTCTCTTGCTGATTCATTACTTTAAGACTATATTGTGTTAAAATGATGGGAATATAATTATTTCCCACGACTACAGTGTAGATCTCAGAATGCACTTGATGATCATAGTGATCGGAAATCGTAATATTTACATCTTCCCCAATATCCTCATAAAATAGATTTTGATAGAGCAGAGTTCCGTTAATGTAGGTTTTGTAGTTGTAGAATTCAAGGTATTCCCCTCGTTGATTGGTATATGTTAAAAAACACATTTGAGAATGGTTTAGAACATACGCTTGATTTGATTCTAAATAAATTAGGAATTGGTTATAATCGTCATCGTCATCATAATAGCCGATTTCATAATATTCCTTTGCGAGCATAAAATAGAGAGAATCGGATGGGAGTAACGGATATGTGTAGGTCTCATTGATGTCTACAGTCGTTTGATACTCCATCATATTTTTTATTTGTAATTGATATACTTCTAACTCTAAATCAATAAAGGAAGAGACTACTTTCATAGAGTCTTTTAATGTTATATTTGTTTCGAATCGATCTATTGCGATAAAATAGAGGTTTGTATCAATATCTGCATAGAAAATATTCTCAATTAGATTGATCTCATCCCAAACTCCATTCAAGGAGCGATTTACAGAAACATGATACTCGTAGAAATTAAGATACGTTCCTTCGGTATTGAATAACGAAACTCGACACTCTAGAGTCGAAATAGGTTCATAAACGTAATGATTTACCGTCGGGATCGTTAGATTCGTGTTAATTTTTTGCTCTCCGTTTTCAAAAATACGGAGATTATAGAAATCATCGGTAATATCGAGGGTTTTGGTGCGGTAGGAGCCTACAAAAAAGTTATAGTAATCCCCGGTTGGGGTATATTTATAGGTTTTAATATCCCATACTTTTAGATAATCAACATCTTCAAACGTAGCACTAATTTTGAGTTGATCAAATGCTACATCTTCATCAACAACGATCTGTGCGGTATGTTGATTAAAATTAGAGTTTCCTGAGGGAGAAAGGGTCAAGGTTTTATTCAGAATTTCATCATTATATAATAATAATTCTATTTTCGAATCGGAATTGGTTTGAAAATCAATAGAAAAATAATCTCCTGCATTTAATGTATAATGGGTACCATACTCTTGCGAGAGCAACGAGATCTGCTCGGTTGTATCCGTTTGCATATACATGTACCCACTTCCGAAATAATTTTTATTGACTTGATATCGTATGTAGGGATCATAAGACCCTTCACGGGAACCAAAATTTAACAAGTCACCATAATCTTCTACAAGAAGTTGTAGATAATATGTATCGTAGTATTGTATATCGCAAGATAGCCAATAAGAATGGGTGTCGGGCAAAATATCCCAAAAAAGAGCGGGACCAGCGTATCCTGGCTGGTTATTCCATGTGATTGTAGCTTCATTAAAGTCGGTCGCACTACGTCTCACGGTAAAATAAGGGGTATTAACTGCGGTTTGCACGTAAAGGAAAAGCGTAGGAGACGTGCTTTCATTTAACGTAAAATATTCGAACGGTGTAGCACTCACTTTTATGTAAGAAAGAGATTCTGAATAAGAATCGTCCCGCACTTCCAACCAATTGTTTGAACCATAATTCGTGTCGGGATAAATATCGCGAACATAGGCATCACCAAGACTATTTTTATTTTTTGTGATTACAGAAGAGCTTGCATCCACTAAATTCCAATAATTTGTAGCAATATCATCATGAAAATCTTCTAACGCCGTTATCTCTGCTCCCTGCATGATCCAATTAGTTGTTTCGGAGCTTTCACTGATTGCATCAAAACTGGTTACTGTGCTGGTGAAGGGTTTTTCAGTTAAATATGAATCCGAATTCACAGGAATCAATTGGAAAAATAATAAAGAAAGAATTGAAATAAAAAGAATGAATCTTTTCGTTGATCTTTTCATTAATATCCCTCAGAGTAGTAGTTTTCAATTATCTCATGTAATCCCGACCGTACAAGAGCTTTTTTGTGTTTTAGCTTGATTAGAAGAAAAATACAAATAAGTGAAATCACTACGATTAAGATAATGAGAAAAAGGAAGACTCCGTATGTAAAACTCACATCTCTAGACGATCTTATTATGAAATCGAGATCCTCCCCTCGAATTCCGCCACCATTCATTTTTCTTTACTCTTGGTTAAAAAATTGTTTTCTAGTAAATAATCTGCGAGCACCGATTTGATATAACTATTCACTGTTAACCCAAATCTCCCCGATAGCTCCTTAACCTTTTCGTAAATATTCATTGGGAGATATAATGAAACCTGGCGTTTCTCTGTGCTTGACATAATTTTTTTTTATTAAAATTTATTTTAATTGTATTTTACTATGATCTATATATTTTTTTTCTCATATATATAGTTTCGGTTTGAACTATAGAGACTATTTAGACAAAATAGAGAAAACAATATTCTATATATGATCCAATCATTTCTATATAGTGTTCAATTGTTCAGAAAAAATCGCGTGAACATTCCGTACTACTCATAAAATCATATTTGATTTTAAAGTATTATTATTTTAGGAAAAAATCATATTTTTATCGAAAAAACACCGCTCCAGAGCCTCGCAGAAATATGATAGAAGGGTTTTTGAGCGATCGTGTTTCTTTCGGACCTCGCGGTCTAGGGATAACTATCATTTTATAAACTGTTCTACTCCTCATAGAATGGGAGAAAACAAGTATATCATCTGTATGTGTGGGGATGAATGGATTTCGGGACAGAACAAAATGTTCGCTCGTTCATATCATCTGTATGTGTGGGGATGAATGTTCTTTAATAAGTGTTTTATCTCTTTCTAAGGAATATCACCTGTATGTGTGGGGATGAAATCAATTAGAAAATCTTAATTTGGAAGATCAAATTATATCACCCCGGGAGGTAGGGATCAAATGAATCTCTTTTTCAGCAAGTTTTTGTTGATCCGATATTACCCCAGGAGGTAGGGATTAAATGGTTTGATCTAAATTTGGAGGAAACCAAAAATATCACCCTTGGGAGTAGGGATCAAATAATAGCAAACGAATCCGATTCGGATGCTATTTCATATTACCCCTGGGGGTAGGGATCAAAAGATTGAGGATAATTTAAATCCAAATTTTCTTCAAATATCACCCATGGGTATAAGGAAGAAATGGGAAAGACGCTAAAGCGACACTCTCTAAAAAAATATCACCCCTGCATATGAGGATAAAAACATCCAAAGGGCCTTCTTGTGGACCTTCTGGAGTATATTTACCCTTGGGCATGGGGATGAAATGAAAAACTTCTTGAAAAATTTCAGTAAGTATTGCATTCATAACTTTGGTAGAACATTCAATGCTACCTATTTTTTCTTTAATAAGTGTTTTATCTCTTTCTAATTGCATTCATAACTTTGGTAGAACATTCAATGCTACCCTTGAATTTTCAAAATTAATATTACGGGGAGAGTGTAATGGTCAAGAGAGAAAGGGTTAGGACCAATGATTAAAAATTAGAGTTTGTTTCAGGATATAAAAAGATTTTTCTGAGTGTCTGAAAAAAACGCAAAGACATCCCCTAATCCTCATAAAATCATATCTGATTTTAGAGTATTACTAATTTAGAAAAACTTCATACTTTTAACGAAAAAACACTGCTCCAAACCCCCACGGGATTATGGTAGAAAGGTTTTTGAGCGATCGTAATTTGTTCGATATTCACGAGTCAAGAATACTAACCATTATGAAAAGCGTTCTACTCCCCATAGAATAGGGAAAAACAAGTATATCACCCACGGGTATGAGGATAAAAATACCGATGCGGCGCGGGGCGCCTTATCGGAAAAATATCACCCACGGGTATGAGGATAAAAAGAGGTTAGTTCAGATTTGAACGAGGGTATAGAAATATCACCCACGGGTATGAGGATAAAAAGATTTTTTTTACCGGTTAACCGGTAAAAATTTTATATCACCCCTGTATATGAGGATAAAAAAATGAAATAAAAATAAGTAATGCTTTCGTTGATATATCACCCTTGCATATGAGGATAAAAATTTACATACGACATTCTTGTCGCATGTGGAGAATATCACCCTTGCATATGAGGATAAAAACAATGATGATCAAAATTTAGAACAACATTCAATGCAACCCTTGAAAGTTCAAAATTAATATTACGAGGAGAGTGTAATGATTAAGAGGAGAGTGTTTAGGAATGGAGAATAACATTTAGGTTTCGCTTCAGGATGAGAAAAAAATATTCTTCCGTCATTGAGTTGATGACGAAGTTGTTGTTTGATATTCTCATCTGACCATAAATAGCCTTCTTGACCTAAATTGTTAGCAACAATTTTTTGTTGCGTAGGCAATTCTTTCTCATTTGCCCAATTTCGAAGACTTGATAAACTTACCTCAATACCTCGAGAGGTCCAAGAAATCGAATATAAATTTTGATGAGAATTATGACCATATTAAACCAGGTAAAAAAATTTACTCCAGGAAGAAATTAAAAATTAAAGATTTTTAATTTTTAAATAAAAGTGTGGATCCGCACTTTCATATTTATTAAGCTGTTGATAAAAAAAAATGGCCATATTTGCTGTTGCAGGATCTAAATTTGATATTAATTTTGAAAAAGATGGAAAATCTTCACTAGTTCTTTTGATCATCCTGACAGGAAAAAAAATAATAAACTTAAGGAAATATTTCACTTATCTCAGACTTATATTTTATAAGTTTTCATTTATATTTTATAAATGTAAAAAATAGACATGTTCGTTTGATCATATATTCAAAAAATTACTTTCGTCTCTACTCCCCAAAAAATGAATTTAATTTTTAATATTATATTTGCATGACCGTTATTTGCATCTCACCTTCTTACCTTTTTTTGACTTGGGATCTCAAACCATCTAATCTTTATAGAATAAGGATTTGGGGTAAGATGGCAAATCTTACCTTTTTTTTACTTTCTTGTTAAAAATATGAGAAGGGCCCTTCAATTATAATTGAGATAAGAGTTTTGAGGTAAGGTTTTGTTTCTTACCTCTTTTTTTCATGTTTATATTTTATAAGTGATCATTTATATTTCATAAGTTTCATTGAGGTAAGATGAGGTAAGATGAGGTAAGAAAGTTGTATCTTACCTTTTTTTCTTCAATATTGAAGATTTCAAACCTTCTTCTTATATCTATTATACTAGGTAAGAAGGTAAGATCACTTTTTGCATTTCTTATAACTAAAAATAGAAAAAAAAAAAGATATATATTATAATATTAAAAAAAGGATTTTGATATTAGGGTTATATCCATGCCAATAATTTAAATTTAAGATTTTGTAAAACAATAGTGGGCATTTCGCCTCCTGGATATATATCTTTCTCTAAATTTGGATTCTGTAAGAGTAAGGTTTCAAAATAACATATAGTAGAGTTCAAACATTCTAATATAATTGAATTTACTTCTTCAATCTCTGAAAGGCGTTTTTTAATTTTCTCTATTGTGTTTTCTTGATCCATCTTTTTTTCTCACCTCCGCCTCTCTAATTTAGAATTGATTGGGATCCGAAAAATCTTTTCCTAAGATCTTATCAATATCTACTCCTTTCTCATCACCAGAATAATCTTCTTCAATATTTAGGAGTTTTTTTATAATTTCAAGTTTAAATATTAATCCATAAATTCGATTCTTGCCTAAGTCTCCCTGCTCATTAAGATAAATTGTTTTAGGTTTAATATTTTCCCGCAAAATCTTCATTTGCATATCTGCTAAATTTGTTAAACTATTGAGGGGTTCATACCCTCTCATCTTGGCCCACTTATCGAATTCATGAATAAAGTGCGGGACCAATACCAAGTTATCATCGACATCTGTTAGGTAATATCCTCCATAGGTATTTCTATAGAGTTTATAATATTCTATAACATTAATGAATTGGTCTATTGAGATTTGGAGTAGATTTCCCTCATATTTTCGAACAAACTCTAAAAAGACTTCATTATTACCATAATCCAAAGCCTTCATAAAAAACTCACTTTTCAATCCCTTGGATCGAAACACATAATCCCAAAACTTCCAACCCATATACATTAGGGTATAAATCGTTAATCTGCGAGAATCAACTAACATAATATATTCCTCTTGTAAATATTCTCGCAAGTTCATTTTATAAAGCTTGAAAAGCTCTCGGAGTTTATGATAAAGGCTCATTTTTTTATCGCTAATCTGGGCATTAATGAACTCTACTACCTTTTCTAATACATAATATCCAAAAATTTTTCCATGAATTATTTTATCTTTGTTTTTCTCAAAAATCTCTGGATTTTTTTTTGCGTCAAGTTCAATAAAATCAGTATTAATTAAACATCTATTTCGATACCCTTCGTTTTCACTCCCGGCAAGATATTCAAAACTATTTGCCGAGCCTGCAAACGTTAAATAGGTATTTTCAAAATTAATATCTTGATTATCCATTCTCTCACGAGGTTTAAATCTCGTTGCTAAAAATTTCATATAACTCAATGCATCATCAGGGAGATCATCAATATCATCAATATATAGGGCCATGGTATGGGCCGTACTCATCTTACTAAGGCGAGCCTCAGAGCTCACATCATCGTTAGATTTCATCTCAATTCCATAGAGATAATTATACATCAGTTCATTGAAATCTGTTTTTCCCATGCCTGTGATCGGAGCGATCCAATGGTGATTAGGGAATACATCTAGAACCTCTCTCAATATATAATAGAATGGTGCAGTAATCGTATGTCCGGCAATTCCTAATCGCACACTCTCTGGATAGTATTCATCATGGAGAATATTAAAATAGGCCTCTGCTAAATCTCCATGAATATCAATCCCTAATTCTTCACATCTTTTTATGGTCCTTTTCTGATATCCATTTTCCCCAAACAACGTTATATTTTCCACTCCAGGGTAAACCACTTTCAAATCATCATCTTTATCTCGAAAAATTCCAATTGCCGGATACATTTGTTTTTCACTCAGCATTTTTTCCTTTTCATACGCTCGTAGCATTATTGAAATGTAATCAAATAAAAATCTCCCGGACACGTAACTATAATTTCGCTCCTTTTGTATGAACTTTAGCAAATTTTCTTTGTCTAAACAGACATCCTCATCCCCAATTTTCACTTCATAAAATCTCATCTCATTCTGACTTAAATAAATTTCTCTCAATTCAACGGGGACATCTAAAATCGGCTTATCATACCATACAAGTTCCCAGCTCTCAGTCTCTTTATCTTTGACAAGTTTTTCTTGCCTATAAATCACGCTTCGTCGATTACAGAGAAGATAGTATTTTCCCCCTCTAGGTTTTTCCTCGATCAATACTTTGATCTTCGGGATATCAATTACATCTAAAAACCCTTGAAGGCTTTCATTCCTTATATCTGAGAGTTCATCACATGCATATTTAGTATATTCTCGAAACTCTTCCTCACCTAATTTATTTTTTGCTTCTTTCGTAAGAAATTGTAGATTTTCAGAGCTCAAACTATCATCACACACGTCAATATATCTCTTGAAATCTTCAAGAGATCCGGGATATGCCGGGACATTTGGACCAGTCCAGCGAATATATCCACTCTTTTCATTAAAATTTTTGCTTGATTTTGCTATTTTTCATCATCTCGTGTTTGTTTTTTCGGGTGATCATTTAGCCATGTTCCATTTCTTTCTCTTATCAAAAAGTAAAAAAATTTATCATTAAATTATTTTCTATTTGCCCCTGCATACTCAGCTCTAATCCTATCCACTATCTCCTGAAGAAACTTTTCTTTAGGGACTGAGATCTCTTGATCTGTTTCGCAATCAAACATTTGAATGGGATCTGGTTCCTCAAATACTTTTTTAAATATGATATAATACCGTGTATTTATATTTTTGAAATAATAGAGCTTGCCATCATCCTCCATAAACATGAACTTCTTAGCATATAACGGATCGATTTCTCGTAATGTGAGCCATTCCTCAAATCGTTCAAACGCAAGCTTGCATTTCTTCCTTTCCTCTTCCTCATTTTCAAGAAATTTACTAATATCCTCTTGTGAATGAGTTTCATAATGTTTTGCCTCGCAAGCCTTACACGCTAAGATATCATTCTCTCTCCAGTCGCAAGAACACATTTTTAGAAGGCCCCTTCCTATTCTGCATTGATATAGTCTATCGGTTTTCTCCCCACAGACAGCACATCGAAGCCTCCTTCCAATTACCTTTGCATCCATCTTTTCTTTTTCACCTCCTTTTTTATAATTTTAAAAATAAAATAGGTTAACTTACATTTAGAGCAATAATAGGTGAATAGCGTGAACACGTGAGCGTTATTAATCCGTTTATATTGTATTCGGCAAATATGTAACTCCGAACTACATTCCGGACATTCAAAAAATAAATCATCAGAAATTTCTTTTTTTTCCATGATAATATGTTGCTCTATGAAATCCTTCCCCTCGTTCTCAAATCGTTCTAAAAAATCCCTACTCCACATTTTTGTCTGACACCTCTAATGATTTAAAACGCATATCAATTAGTTCAATAAATTTACGTTC
>CAZNER010000037.1:0-19637 GCA_964572065.1 uncultured Candidatus Saccharibacteria bacterium | reverse complement strand
ACTATCAAATCTGAATTTGTTTATAATAGGATTGATATAATTTTTAGGTAATTTAAATTCAGTTATGCCAGTTTCGTGGATAATTATAATATTATATTTATTTTTAGTCTCATCCGACCAATTCCTACCTTTTGTCCCTACAATACGTACTGTTAATAATATTAAATTATTATAATTATTATTGTTTACGATGGTTACTTCATATTTTAAAAGAGTTAACTTTGTTAGGAGATTTTTATTTAATTTACCATTAATTTCTATTTAATGAAGGTTATTATTATAGTAAGTGATATTTTTTAAAGTATCAAACAATTTAAGATTTTTAACTTTAGCGTGATTTGTTATTTTATTATCCGTTTTAATTAAATAAAATATAATTTATACATAATTAACATAAAATCCCTATAAAATCTAGTGAAACTGATTTAACTTGATGAAGATTTCAAAATAGTTTTATTTGATCTTTCTTCTTTCTTTTCTTTTCAAATGTTATTTTTTCAATATACTTATCATCTATCTCTTTTAAAAAACGTGATGGTGAACGGTCATATTTTTTCCCCCAGATTAAACGTTTATTTGTATATGTTAAATATAGATTTGTTTGTGCTCTTGTAATGCCTACATAAAGAAGTCTTCTTTCTTCTTCAATATTTACCTCATCATCATTTTTTTCTAAAGGTATAAAACCTTGCTCGCATCCAGATATAAAGACATTCTCGAATTCAAGTCCTTTTGTCTGATGAAGGGTCATTAATTTTACACAGTTTGCTTTTTGATTGATGTATGTCTCGCGTGATTGTAAAGATAATATTGATAATAATTCATCATAAGTCGAAAATTTAGTATCTTTAATTATATTAAGTAGCCTATCGATGTTTTGGGTAGATTCCTCATAATCATAAATTTCCCTGATATTAAATTCGTCTATTAAATCAGGAATTTTCATATTATCCATTCTTGAATTCTCTAGAATCTTTATTTTTTTAAGATCTAGATTAGTTTTATATAATTTTTCTTTAAAAAATTTACTCTTAGTACATATATATTTTAATATTAGTAAAACCGTTCTAATTTCTTCTTTTTCCCAAAAAGAATTTTTCCCGACTATTTGGTAAGGAATACCTTTATGAAGGAATTCCCCTTCAAGATATTTACTAAATGAATTTTTTCTAAATAAAACAGCGAAGTTGCTAAAGAGATATTCTTGCGAATCACTTATATCCTGTTGGGTGTGAATCAATGTTGTACCGCCAATTAAATTTTCTATTGTATTTGATATATATTTAGCTTCATCTTTATTATTAGTACATTGGATGATATGTACTTTATTATCTGGTTTCTTGATACCATTATATATAATGTTGGTTCTATTCTTGTTGTTTTTTATCAAACTTAATGATGATTTAATAATGCTCTTGCTTGATCTATAATTCTTTTCAAGTCGAATTATTCTTGAATCAAGGTATTCTTTTTTGAAATTCAAGAATATTTCCGGATTTGAACCTCTAAAGCCGTAAATAGACTGGTCTAAATCACCGATGAAAAAGACATTGTCATTAGGATAAGTTAGATTATGGATGATATCATTTTGGATGTAATTTATATCTTGATACTCATCAACTAAGATATATTTATATTGTTTTGAGATTTTAGAAATTTTTTTTATTAATTTTAATGATTCGATTTGTAAATCATCAAAATCAAATGAATTATTATCTTTAAGCATTTTATTATATTCGCTGGAAATTTTATTTAATTTAGTATCAGTACTATCCAAAGTATTTTGTTTACATTGTCTTATATATTTTACAAAGTTTGTTATTTTACCTTTGTAATTATTCCTTGCTTTGATTTTTTTTAATATATATTTTTGATCAAAGTAATCTAGAATTATTATTTTATTTTTCGAATATTCTTTGATTATTTTAAGACTGAAGGCATGGATTGTTCCTATAAATGGTAATTGATTTGTATTATCTTTTAATAAATTCTTTACGCGGTTTTTGATTTCCCTTGCTGCTTTATTTGTAAAAGTTAATACTAAGATATTATTTGGGTTTATATTGTTCTTTAAGAGGTGGAAAATTTTGTAAACTAATGTTCTAGTCTTCCCGCTACCTGGACCAGCACAAACTAATACAGATTTATTTTTGGTTTCTATTGCTTTCTTTTGTGATTTATCCAGCATTTATGATATTAAATAAATATACTAGGATTACTTGTCTAGATAGATATTCTTTGGTATTTTAATACAAGGTAATTATAGTTAAAATTGTTGTTTATGATAAGGCGAAATACAAACAAGATTTACAGGAAAATATTTAGCATATTGTGCTTATCAGTAATATTTTTTAATCTTTTTCCAAAAGTTGTTTTAAATGCAGCTGATTTTGAGAGTCAGATAGATCTAATATATAGTGTGGTTTCCGACGATGTGATGCATATTAAGGAGGTTAGAGCTACAAAGAATAATTCATCTGAATTCTACATTAAGGGAGAAACATATGAGACTTTTTTAATATCGACTTTTAAAACAAGGACAGATGTATCTCAAGCTGATTTGCAAAAAGTTGCCGATACAGTAAAAGTGACTAATACGTCGGGAAATGTTTTGAGTCCAAGTATTGAAATTAAGAATAATCAGATTGAGGTAGCGGTAATGTTTGGTTCGGATTTAAATAGAGGAGAGCAGAAGGTCATAATTCTAGAATATGATAGTTACGAATTGGTGGAGAAGAATGGAAATGTTTGGAATATATATGTGCCGGGTATGACCCATGATTTTCAAAAATTAACTACTTCTGAAAATGGAGCTACAACACAGACGAATTTTTCAGTAAGGTTAGAATTTAACAAAAATTTGGGGGAGCCTAATTTTGTTCTGCCTGAACCTGCATCATCTGTTGAATTTGATGGAAAAAGAATATATGTTTTCGAACCGAGTTCTTTGATAGATCAAACTGCTTGGTTGCAGATAGGTGACAAACAGTATTATTATTTTGAGATTACTCAACATGTAAAGTCTTCTTTAGATTTAAGCTCGAAGGTATTTTATACTTTTTATGATTTAGCTTTACCAAGAGAGAGTGATAGTGAAAATCAGCAGGTATTTTTTAGATCAATTATTCCTGAGCCTGAGTATATTAGATATGATGGTGAGGATAATGTTATAGCTAGGTTTAAATTTTCAAATGAGGAAGAGACTGAGATCAAAGTAACTGGTTATATAAGTACTTCTATAAAACAGGAGATAACACACGAGGATGTGGGGGATATTGATGATATTGATTTAGATATGGGTTATGCAGAGATAGATGATGAGCAACTTAAATATGAAGATTTGTTAGAACCAGCAATATATTGGGAAGTTGATGCAGAAGCAATTAAAGAAAAAGCAGATGAATTGAAAGAGGAAAAGACAAATGTCTATGATATTGTTTTATCTGATTATACATTCATTACAGAAAATGTTGATTATGATAATTTGAAGGTCGGAGTAAGTAATCAGCGCAATGGAGCATTAAGTACTTTAAATGGAGGAAGTAGTGTTTGTATGGAGTTTGCTGATCTTTTAATTACATTATTAAGAGCACAGGGAATTCCTGCAAGAGCTGCTTTTGGATACGGTTTTGATCCACGATCAGAGGGTGAGACAGAGGAAGGACATCAATGGATAGAAGTTTATATGCCTGGGGTTGGCTGGGTACCAGTTGATCCGACATGGGGAGATACTGGTAGAAGAAATTATATAGGATCAGATGTAGATCATGCTTTATGGAGAGTAGCAAGCGTAAATGTTGATATACCAAGTCCTGTAACCAAATACTCAATATTAGATGATAGTGAGCTTCAATCGCCAGTTTTTAAAATTGAGGTTGTAGAAAGTATTGATAACGTTAATTTGATAACACTGGAAGATTTAATATCAAAGTATGAGTATTCTCCAAAGGCAAAGGTATTGGAGAGGTTTGAGCAGTTGAATGATTATGGTAAAGTGATTTTTATTGGTATACCGGGAATTTTAGTATTGATAGTTATTTTTTTCTTCTTTATGTCTCTTATAAAATTTTTAAAGCGGATAATGATTAAAAAAGGTTAAATTAATCTAGGTATCTTCAGAAATTGATCAGCTTTTTTTAAGATTTCCTTAGTATAATTGACTTTGATAATTTTTTGTGCTTGTTTTATAGAGCACCATTTATATCTGATGTATTTTTTTGAAGTGTGAGTTTTTTTATATTTTGACTTAACTAGATACCAGATGATTCTTTTATGTATTAGTTCCGCTTCAAAAGTTAGGGTGATATTTTTTATTTCCTGAAAACCAGGTATAAATTCAAGACTCTTTGACCCTAGATCATTGATAAGTTTCTGTTTAATATTTTCTGGTCTAGGTTTATGTTCAGTTACTAGTCCTATTGGAAAGTCCCATTGTTCATATAGGTCTTGGACTATGAGAAAGAGGATCTGTTTATTTTTTTTGTAATATATTATTACTCTAGACGAATATTGGGTCTGCATTTTTTTAGAATAACTGAATTTGTCTTTGGCTTTGCCCCCCAAGACTAATCCATCCGGATAGACCTTTTTTCTTTACAGCAACAGGAATACGAAATTTGGTCGGTTTTTTTATTCCTATTAATGTTAAATATTTAGTATTTTTTTTCTTAGAGTTCCAAAAATTTTTTGTTAAAGCAAGTTCGTCCCAATATTTTTTTACTATGGATTTTAGCTTATTTTCGTTTATGTCCGAAAAGAATTTTACTTTTCCTGATATAAAATATCCAGTGATAGGTCCTCCTGATTTTTTCATTAAAATGAGATCACCTTTTTCGATTGATTTGAAAGGCATACAACGGATTTTTGAAAATCTCCCGTCAATAGTTTTTTGACCAGTGAAAATTTTATTTATAAAGCCTGAGGTAAATATGGCTAAGTGTAACATTATTTGTTTTCTACCAAATAAAACGGGTAGTAATATATTTTAACATTAATCTGTAAATACTAAAAATTTTACGGTCTTAATTACAAAAGTATAGTTTTTAGCTCGGATAAACAGCTAATTTTTTTCCAGTATTTTAGACGTAAAATTTTTTCTTTTAATTTACTTGTTCCTTTTCTGTCTATCCAGATAGTTTTCATATTTAACTGGTTACCTGCACTAATTTCCTTGAGATACCCGTCTCCAATTACGTATGTATCTTTAGATGAACAATATATTTGATCACATAGGGTAGAAAAGATTTTTGGTGTTTTAATATTTATAACTATTTGTTCAAAATATTTTTCAATATTTATTTTTTTGATCAAATTTCTTCTTTTATTTGGGTTTAATAATGCAGCAGTTACAATTGCCTGTTTGTATCTCTTTGAACAATTTTCTAAAAGTTCTTTTGCACCGTTATATAATTTTTGTGTGTCGGGATTATATAATGTTTTATTGAAGTCCCAGATTATTGCTTTCATGTTTGTCTATCGCTGTACGCTTATAGCTTTAAGTTTTGGTTAATAATTATTAGTAATGAATTATAGCAGTTATTGAATAATTTGGTTAATACATTTATATGTAGGGAGTTATTAATGAATATTAGGATAATGAGACTCAACAGCATGTTCAGTTACTAGATTAGATTCGAGTAGTGCATTTAAAACTAAGTGTGCATCATTAGGTCCTTTCCATGCATATTCACATATTAGCATATAAACAGCATCTTGAGAATATTGATGAGGGTTAGGAGTAATATCTTCAATTACGAAACCTGACTTTCCATCACTTGCACGATAAGATATATAGTTATCACCTAAAATCTCTCTCTCAGCTTGATCAATTTATATTTTATCAATGTTTGGGTGTAATATCTCAAGACTCATTATAAGATGATTATACCAAAAGTAATTGATTTACAGCAATAAATTGAATAAAAAGAGAAGTATGTTATTTATTACTTATGGCTATTAACTGAGAGCCTCTTACATCTTCTCGAGCACTTTAATGCCAAGCAGGTTCAGTCCATTCTTAATAACTTGTGCAGTTGCTGAGGTTATAGCTATTCTCGATCTCTTATTTTTGTTTTCAGCTTTAAGTACGGGGTGTTTTTTATAAAACAGATTGAATTTTTGTGCAAGATCAAACAAATATGAACAGAGTAGGTTAGGGGCAAAATTTTTCGCAGATTCGTCAATAACTTCTGGAAACCTATAAAGTGTTCTGAGTATTGCCGTTTCTTCCATATTGAGTTCCGTGTTGGGAGGTAAGCGAACGGCGATAGGCTGTTTTATTCCTCTTAATATCGAGTATGCACGCGTATAAGTATATTGCAGATAAGGACCTGAATTTCCATCAAAAGAAATACTTGCATCAAAATCAAAAGTAATATCCTGAAGCGGGTTTCCCTTTAAAAGAGAATATTTTATTGCTGCAATACCTACCTTATCAGAGATATTATTTTTCTCTTTTTTAGATAAATATTTTTTATCTTCAATTATTTTTCGTACTGCTTCTATTCCCTGATCTACAAGATTTATGCCTGTTATGATATTTCCTAATCTTGATGACATTTTACCGTTTTTTAATTTTATCATACCAAAACCTAAGTGCATTAATTTCTCTTTGAATTTTTTATCAAGTATTTCAAGTGCTTTGAAAACAACTCCAAAATATTCATTCTGTTCATGAGCTGTAAGAATAATCATTTTGTCAAATGGCCATTCTTGATGTTTCATTGGTTGAAGAGCCATATCCTTAGCTTCATAAGTTGGAGTTCCATTTTTTGTAATAAATACTCGGTCGTGTAATCCATATTTGCTACCTTTAAAGATTATTGCACCTTTACTTTTGGTGAATACATTACCGATATTGTTTTTAACAATGTTTTTACCTTTGCTGGCTACTTCGGATTCATAATAGTATCTATCATAATTTACCCCTAATTTTTCTTCGAATTCTTTATAAAAATTAATACTCCATTCTCTTGTTTTTTTCCATGATTTTAAAATATCTTGATTTTCTTCGTAAATCATTTTATTTATGTCATCAATCTCTTCTTTACTTTTTTTATTATCCTTATATTCAGAAGATCCTTTTTGGTACATTTCCTGTAGAAGTAATGCTTTTTCTTTATTACTTTCAGGAGTTTTCGGATTATATTTCTCTAGTGCCCAGATACACTTTGCTACATGCGGTCCAACATCACCCTGATAATTTGCCTTAAATACATCGTATCCGATAAACTTTGTTATTCGTGATAAACTTTCGCCTATTATAAATGAAAATAGGTGTCCAATGTGAGGCATTTTATGGGTATTGGGTTGTCCGAATTCAACTATTAGATGAATTGGTTTTTCTTGTTTATATCCTCCATATTTTTCTTTATCAACAAGTACATTGTTTAATTCATTTATAAGCCATTCTTTTTTTAATTTTATATTTATAAATCCATTGGTTTGTTTAGTATCTTGAATAATATTGTTTATCTTAATATTTTTTATTATTGACTCTGCGATTTTATCTAGAGATTTCTTTGATTTCTTGGTAAGTAAAAGTGCTATATTTGTAGAGAAGTCACCGAATTTTTCATTCATAGGATGCTCGATTTTTATATCAGATTTTTTCAAGTTTTGATAGCCTGCTTTTTTCGTTGCCTCGTATATTATTCGTTGTATTTCATATTTGATAAGTGATTTATTAACATAATCTAGAGTAGGGCAGGACGAAATTCTTTTTAGTCTTTTGGTATCTAATTTTTGTTTTTTAGTTAATTTGGTGCTTTTATCCATAATTAGGAGTTTCTTATTATTTTCTTATTTTATCAGATAAAAAGTAAAGTTGGAAATTGTTGTGAAAGAGAGTGGCAGATATCAGGGATCAGAAGTCAGGTAACTAATCTTTGAAAACTTATATCTGATATTTCCATGTTACTTTTTATTGATTTTCACGTTATATCTATATATAGATATATTTTATTAATACATTAAAATGTATGTTCCAAAAAGGAGGAAAATATTAAAATTTAGGTTGAAGAGAATCTTACATATAATAAAGAGGAAGATTCGGTGGTATTATCTAAGATATAGGTATAATTATACTACTTCCTAAGTATATTAACTTATCTTTTTTATTCCTATTTTAACTGAATCTTTGTTAACTTTAATTTCCCTTTCAGCTTCTCCTAATTTTACTTTTTTACTGTTTGTCAATTTACATAAATCCTTATTCTCAGACTTTATTACTTTTTGAAATTCTTTATTTTCTGTTTCAAGTGTTACTTCGACAATGTCCTTTTGTTGGAATCCGAGCTTTTTACGTGTACTTTGGATTGTTCTTACTAATTCACGAGTTAAACCTTCTTTTTTTAACTTGTTTGTGATTTTAGTATTTAATGAAATGGTTACCTGCTTTTGTTTATTCTCCTGTGTATTCCAATCTTTTCCATTCTTGATACTTTTAACGGTTTTTATAGATTTTACATTTAATTCGTCTTTTAGAAGATCCATCATCCAAGGTTCAATTTTAGGTGCTTTTATTATCATTTCATTTAAGGGTTGACGTATCTTTATCGCAGACTCAGCTCTTGCGGTTTGTCCAAGTGAAGCTATCTCTCTGGTGACTGACATCTCTTTAAGCAGTATTACCTCTTCCTTTGTAAGTTTTTCGTTGTCCGGCCAATCACATATATGTATAGATAGTTTCGCATTTTTGTCCAAATCAGCAACTAACCTTTGATAAATTTCTTCAGTAATGAATGGTATTATTGGTGCTGTAATTTTAATTGTTTGTACAAGTACATAGTAAAGAGTTGATAATGCATCTTTATCGCTATTAACAAAACGTTCTCTGCTTCTTCTTATATACCATGCTGAGAGATCATTCAAAAATGGTGCTATTTCTCTAACAGCAGGTGGAATAAAGTACTTATTTAGATTTGATTCAATTTCTTTATGGAATTGTTTTAATCGTGTTAGAATCCATAAATCAAGTTTGTTTTTCGATTTTGGACAAATATGTTTTCGGCTTGGTTCCCACTTAGCTAAATTTGCATAAGTTACTAAATATTTGAAACTATTAAATAACGGGAATATTACTGTAGATATTTGTGACCTTAGATCTTTTTCATTAAAATTCATATCTTCGCCCATCATTATTGGGCTACTCATGAAATATAGTCTCAATGAGTCTCCGCCGTATTTTTCAAGTGTCTCTTTTGGGTCAGGGAAATTTTTAAAAAGTTTACTCATCTTTCTTCCATCTGTCCCCCAGATAACACCTGTAACTACGACATTTTTGTAACTATTTTTTTCCAATAATGCATTTGATACTATATGCATATAATAAAACCAAGCTCTAATCTGTGCTATGTATTCTATTATGTAATCTGCTGGAAAAGTTTTTTTGAATAGGTCTTTATTTTCGAATGGATAATGTATTTGTCCATATGGCATTGATCCAGATTCAAGCCAGCAATCTAACACTTCAGGTATACGGGACATTATTCCGCTGCACTTATTACATTTAAACTGTATATGATCGACTCCATCTCTATGTAAATTTTTTACTTTTTGTCCGGATCTGTTTTCAATATCTTTTATTGAACCAAAAACCTCATATTCACCACATTTATCACATTTCCAAATAGGCATTACTGTTGCCCAGTATCTTGTTCTTGATATGTTCCAATCAGGTGCAGTTTTAATTGTATTTATAAATCTTTTACTTAACTTGTCAGGTACCCAGTTAATTTTTTTATTTTGTTTAAGTAATCTTTCTTTCATGTCTTGTATCTTGATAAACCAACCTTTTTGTGCTCTTTGAATTAAAGGAGTCTGGCATCTATAGCAGTATGGATATCTGTGTGTGATGGTTTCGGATTTAAATAGTATGTCTTTTTCGTATAGATCCTTTATTATTTCCTTATCAGCATCTTTTACATATTTCTTTTTAAAGTCTTTTACTTCTTTGGTAAATTTTCCTTCATCATCTACTGAGAACATAATTGTTAGTTTATAATCTTTTCCCATTTCAGTATCTATTTCACCAAATCCTGGGGCAGAGTGGACTATTCCTGTGCCCTCATCCATTGTTACCATGTCTTTATATTCATATACTTTAAAATCATTCTCATTTGGGGGGAAATAATTATAAGGAGCTTCATATTTTAAACCTATTAGTTCTTTTCCCTTAAATTCTCGGACTATTTTATACTTATCATCTCCCATTAATTCTTTTATTCTCTTTTTTGCAGCTATATAAGCTTTACCTTTTTCATTACTACTAAACTCAATGTAAGTTTCCTTTGGATCAACAACTAATGCTCTATTTGAAGGCATAGTCCATGGAGTCGTAGTCCATGCGAGTAATCTAGCATTTTTAAATTCTCCTTTTGTTGTAATTGGGAATTCTACAGTTATTGCCGGATCCTGCATATCTGTATAGCTGTTATCCATAGCTATTTCAAATTTTGAGACTGGGGTGCCACATCTAGTACAGTAGAGAAGTGTTTTTACTCCTTCATAAACCAATCCTTTGTCATATAACTGTTTGAAAACCCATATGACTGATTCCGTATAATTTTTTTCCATTGTTTTGTATGCACCTTTAAAATCAACCCATTCGGCGATTTTATCTACATACCATTCCCATTCACTTGATGTCTCTTCTACATACTTTTTACATTCCTTTAGGAATTTATTAATGCCATATTCTTCGATATCTCTTCTGTTTTTTAAACCGATTTTCTTTTCGGTTTTTTCTTCAATTGGCAATCCATGGCAGTCCCATCCCCATACATGTCTTACTTTATACCCTTTCATTGTTTTGTACCTAGGTATGACGTCTTTAGCCATACGTGGAAGAAGTGAACCATAATGTGGGAGCCCAGTTACAAATGGAGGTCCGTCTAAGAAAGAAAATCTTTTATCATCAGAACGATTATCCTGAGATTTCTGAAAAACTTTATTTTTTTTCCACCATTTTGTAGTTTTATCTTCCCGTTCAGAGATTGATTTAAAAGTTTTTGTTTTAAACATTTTTATTAAATTATATTTAAATTATAAAAATGAAAAAGTCCTTGTCTTAATACCATTTTAGATATTAAAACAAGGACTTTTGTAGTCGGTACCACTTGTCTTTAGCAGAATATTTTACAATATCTGCCCTTATTTCCCTCTAATTATGTTTAAGGGATTCCAGCTTTAACGGGCTTACACGGAAGAGTCTAATTGTTTTTAAAACTTTCTTTCTTCAGCTCGTTCTGTGATATAGCATAATGCTCAGAACTTATTGCTTTTTAATATTTGATTAGTAAGTTAATTATAACATGAAATTGGTATCTACACTAGTATTTTTATGAATCTGTCAGTATTTCTTATTAGTTGTGTATATATTGGTTTTGCTGAAGTTAAACGGTGTTTTTGTGAATATTCCTTAGCATTTACCTTTTTTAATCTAGGAATTTCTTTATAATGTGGGTTTTTTACAACTTCTTGTCTTGCATTTTTTCTAATTAAGTAATAGGACATCCCATGTTCTTTTCTCAAGGATCTATAATCCATTTTTCCATCATCTTCAAATAATCTGCCAATAACAAGTGGAGAGCTTCCTGGATTAATAAATGTATACATATATCTTTGTGGAATTGGTACTCGATTACCCTTTTTAACCTTAAACATAGATGCAAAACTTACTTCGGTTTCGAAATCTAACTCATCTTTTTCTTTTATCTTTTGTACTAAGACTGCACCTCTACCATGTATTATGTCTATAATTGAAGTTAATTCATTCTGGTCTTTATCAGGAGCAAATATATGTGTTTTGTTGTATTCTATACCAAGAAGTCCAGGAGGTAGGACTATTAAATTGTAGTGTAATTTTGTTTCTTTAAATGTTTTTTTATGATCCTTTAAGCGAATATCGCAATACTCGGTATAGATGTTAATAGGGTAGCGGAGTGTTTTGTTTAAAAGTACTGGTCGTAAGTTATCAAGTTTTATTCTCTCAATTTGTTTAAAAACTATTTCACCAGCAGGCTGTAGAGAATTATCTTGAGTATTTAAAAGGATGGGCAAACCAGAAGTGTCTTGTAAGTTAATCATTCCATATTCCTGTAAAAAACTTTGTAATTTGTAAGTTAAAAACTATTATACTTTCCGTATGTTATTTTGTCAATTATTCCTATTGTATTAGGGGTAATTTATATCGTGGTATCAGGGATTAAGAGATGATAAAAGATTTGTAAAAATGGTAGACATTTATCTACATTTGAGGAACCGAAATTTAATTATTACTAATCAAATTCAGGCTAAAGCATCCTTCCTCACACTCTAGTCTTTCAACAAACATCTACCATTTATAGAATAACATACTCATTATATACTGTCAAATTTATAAGTAATTAGATTAATTTTTCCTGCTTAGGATCTTGTGGTAATTGTCCTTTAATTTTATGATATGCATTCCATCTTCCCATAAGCATAAACATTTCTAATTCAGTCTTAATTTTAGTCACATTTATTTCTTGTTTTCTAAAAACTATTGAAGTTATTTCTCCTTTGTTTGCGTAAAAAGGTTTACTCCATGCTTGTTTTCGTTGATTAAATATTTGCCATTTACCCATGATTTCGACTTGAATTTTATTTATTTCAAATTTACCATAATAAGATTTAAATTTTTCAGATTTTTGATACTTAACTTTTTCTTTGATGTATTTATTTAGCAACTTATTACATTTAAGCGCTATATCCTTATTAGTAAGAATATCAATATCATCAATGTTCATATCGATATTTTGTAAAACGAGACTTGTTGTCCCTCTAAAAGCATATTGGGTATTCCCAAAAATTTTTCCAAGATATTTGATTGTTTTTTCAAAATGTTCTGGTTTTTTAGGCATTAGATTCATATGACAGATAGAATTATAATACCGGCTATAGTTAATAAGATACCGATTATCTGGTTAAATGAAAGTTTTTCCTTTAGAAATATTAGACTGCATATTACTGTAACTACAGACGATCCGTTGCTTAAAACTGAAACTACTGAAATGTCGCCATATATAAATCCCATGCTTAAAGTGATATTTGCCATTGTATCGAAAATAGATGCTAGTAGTAATATTTTAAAGAATTTTTTATTAAAGACGAATTTTTTGTTTGTTTTAAATAAAGGATATAGAATTATAAAAGTAATTGTTGTCCATAATCTTAGATACAAATTAGATGTGAACCAGTGGCTTTCTTTGCTAGAGGTAGAGAAAAAGAACAAACCTGTTCCCCAAAGTATAGCGGTTAGTATAGCCCACTTGAATCCTTTTTCTAAATTTATTTTTTTTGCGCTATGAAGATTTTTGAAATCAGTTGAGACGAATATTATTCCACTGAAAGTAGTTAAGATCCCGAGAATTTTTATTAGCAATATTTTTTCTTTTAAGAATATAAAACTTAATATTGCAGTGATAACTGCTTTTGATGATGCTATTGGTGTGACAATTGACGCTGTGCCTTCTTTTAGACCATAGATAAAAGTTATAGAACCTAATGAGAATAACAACCCCGATAGGCTCATTTTTAAGAATAAGGGGAAGTTAAAGATATTTACATTAATAAAAGGGAATAATAGTAAAGTAAGGATAAATCCGAAAAGTTGAAGAAAAAGACTGATTTTGAAAGTGTCGTATTTTTTAGATATTAGGGCAATTAAGTAATTTTGGATTCCATATCCTATTAGCGGTCCTAAACCGTATAAATTTGCAGAAATATTCATAGCTTCAAAAATGATAATTTTATTATATACGAAATGGGTAACGTTTTAAACAATTGTTAAATTTAGTTATCCACAATAGTGGTTTCCGTGGAATATAATATAAAATCTTATAGTAAATATCGTAAAATTTAGATATAATTGTGGAGACAAAAAGATACAAATACGTTGATTAATATTTGTCTATAATGATGTTGGGATTATATAAGTAATTATTCTAAGAATTTTGTTTTTTATTACGATTTTTTATAAGTGAAAGTATGCTTCGCCTAGTTATTTCTGCAATAAGCAAAGCGGTATCATCGATGGGTCCGGGGATTAGATCTGGGGAAATAATATATAAGATGACAAATATTAAAGTCCAATTGTTTTTTAAGAAATTTTTCATAGAAAGGGCTTTATGTTTATTATTTTTTATAATTCTCGTAAGACTGGGTTGCGTCTGGATTGACATTTTTTAGTTGCTCGATGACTTTAGTTCTGATTTCGCTTGTATTTATTGTATTGTTTTGAGCGTTTGATTTAACCCAACCTTCTATGTTTTCTGCTATTTTTTCGGCTTCTTCTGAAGTGGCTCCTGCATTAATTATGCTATTAACGATTTTGTAATGATGAAAATCTTCAGTTTTTCCATCTTTTTTTATTACTTTTAAATTTTTCATAATAAGAACGAATTGACCTCCTTTCTTTATTATTTTTAAAAAGTAGTTTATACTATAATATAGCATACAGATTATTATTCGACAATACATGAGTCACACTAAATTATTTCATATACGATAATTGCTGTCATAGTTGTTTATCGTTGATTTTCAGGGCAAAACGGTTTATAATCTGGTCTGATCTTTGGAAATAGTTTTTTATATTGTATTAAATAAATTAATCATAATAGTACGGTAGGAATGAGAGATATATTTAATAAGGGGGCGTAGCTCAATGGTAGAGCAGTGGCCTTTTAAGCCATTGGTTGGAGGTTCGAGTCCTCTCGCCCTCACGTCGCAGCAACATTTCTGCTTTTACAAAGATTGCAAGCAATTTTGTTCCAGCATACATGTGCTGCTCCTTCTAGATTGAATAAAATTAAGTTGAGGCAGAAGATCTTTTGAAGAGTTTTATCTGGCGTAGCTCAATGGTAGAGCGACCGGCTGTTAACCGGTTGGTTGAGGGTTCGAGTCCCCCCGCCAGAGAAAACTTTTTAAATATATTTAGGAAGGTGTGAAAGATATAGACATAAATTATACTATTAAAGAGAAGTGACAAAATTATTAGAAATAAAAAATCTTCATGTAAAAACTCAAGATAAAGAGGTTCTTCGGGAAATAAATCTTGAGATTAAAGAAGGTAAGATTTATGTGTTGTTAGGCTCTAATGGTTCAGGTAAATCATCTTTAGCACAGACTATTTTAGGTAATTCAAAATATCAAATAATTGAAGGAAGTATAAAATTTAAGGACAAGATAATTAATAAATTACCACCAGAAAAAAGGGTAAAACTTGGTATTGCTTTAGCATTTCAGAATCCACCTGTAATTAAAGGAGTATCTCTTTCATCATTATTAAAAACAGTAACAGGCAAAGAGAAGATCGAAGATAATTTTAAAATTGCATCTAAATTATTAACAAGGGATGTAAATTTAGACTATTCAGGGGGGGAAAAGAAGCTTTCAGAATTATTACAAATTTTATTGCTTAAGCCGAAATTTGTTGTTCTGGACGAGATTGATTCAGGATTGGATGTTAAGAATTTGGAGAAACTAGTAAAAGTAATTAAGGAGGGATTAATTAATAAAAATGTTGCTGTTTTAGTAATTACTCACTCAGGTAAAATTTTAAGCTTGTTGAAACCGGATATGACTAGTGTAATGATGGATGGTAAAATTGTATGTAAATCGAAAGATTTTAAAAAGATAATGAAAACTATTAGCAAATATGGATATAAAAAATGTAGACAATGCCAGCTACTGGCAAGTTGATCATGAAATAAAAAAGATTGCAAAATTAAGCCGAGCAGAAGTATTAAAAAGTAGTCAGGCTTGGGAGAAGTATAGTTGGACAAGGAAATATTTTGAAGATAAACCCAATGAGGGATATTTTGTTTGGATTAAAAAACAGCCTGTCTGTTCTCTTTTTACCTGTGTGAGCCTTGTATCTAAAAATATAAAACAGCAAATGAAGAACCTTCTTATAATTGAGGAGAATTTAAAAGTGGAACTTCAAGGTACATGTAATAGTTTAGCTAAAAATACTGGCAGTAGCCATAAAGCTGTTGGAAAAATTATTCTTAAGAAGAATTCCAGTTTAAAATATAAACATATTCATTCTTGGAAAGAAGATAGTATAGTTGATACAGATTATGAGTTTTTATTAGGTGAAAATTCAAAATTAAGTTATACATACAAAGCTAGTGATACTCCAAAATTATTAAATATAAAAAACAAGATAACATGCCTTGATGGAGCAAAGGCTTTGATTAAAATTTTGGCTGATTGCAAAAATACACGATTTAATACAAAGGATGAGATTATATTACAAGGTAAAGAAGCTTCTGGTATAAGCAAACTCCGATTAATTTCAAGAAAAGACAGCATTATAAATGCTCACTCTCGTATATTAGCAAAATCTGCGTCTATGGGACATCTAGATTGCCATAGTTTAATGACTGATAAAAAATCGAAAGTTTCTCTTATACCTGAAGTTATTTGTAAAAATAAAGATGCTCAAGTTACTCATGAGGCATCAATAGGCAGGGTTTCAGAGGAACAGTTGAATTATCTGAGAACAAGGGGATTGACAGAAGAAGAAGCATTGAATCTGATTATTGCCGGATTTTTAAAAGTGTGAGATTTAATATATAAAGATTAATATCATGAAATTTAATATTTTACATTTAAATTCTCTTGGTGAATTCCCAGTATATCTTCAAAAGAAGCTAAAAAGTTTTGGGAATTATATTTCAAATACGGAAGCGGGTATTTCTGAAAATAAAGCATTGAATTTAGCTAAAATAGCAGATATTTTAATTATTGCTCCTTCTGCCTTGAAGCCTGTTAAGGCAAGTTTTATTAATAAACTAGAAAGAACTAAACATATAGCTTTAGTAACGGTTGGTTATGATTGGATTGATATCAGTGAATGTAGTAAAAGGGGAATTACGGTCTCTACTCCAATAGGAGCAAACTCAGAGGCAGTTGCTGAACATATTTTTGGGCTTTTTGTTAATCTTGCTAAGAGGATATCAGAATTTCATCAAGATATAAAAGAGAAAGGAGCTTATGATTTTAGGAAATATACAGGCATTGAGCTTTATGGAAAAACTCTAGGGATAATTGGGTTAGGGAATGTCGGGCATAAGGTTTGTAGAATCTCAAAAGGATTTGATATGAACGTTCTTGCATATGATAGATCAGAGAAAACAACAAAGGATTATAAGATTGTTGATCTAGATACACTTTTAGAAAATTCAGATTTTATTGCTGTTTGTATTCCTTTAACTAATGAAACGAAAGATTTAATTGACAAAAAAGATATTTCAAAAATGAAGGATGATGTTATCATAGCTAATACTGCTAGAGAAGAAGTTGTTAACAAAGATGCTGTATTATCTGCAATCAATTCAAATAAGGTTGCTGGTTATGGAATTGAAACTGCAATAATGACACCAATAGAAAGGAATGATCCATATTTAAAGTACCCAAATATTATTTTAAATCCACATAATGCTTTTAATACAAGGGAAACTGCAGAGAGAGTAAATAATATGGTAGTTGATAATGTTATTAGTTTTATTAAAGGAGAGCCTAAAAATTTATTAGATACTAAACAATAATTTAAGTGAAGAAATAATAGGTGTATTTTTAACAGTTTTTAAATAGATGAATGGTTTAGATAATTTATGACCTCATATATTATGTTTGATTAAAGCTATACCTAATATTATAGATATTGATATAAAACCGAGACCGCTATAAGTTAAAAGCTGTGGGTTTTGTTTCAATACAGTAAGGTCAATATTTTTTTCGATAATAGGTATTTCAACTAAGAAAGGCTCATCGGTTTTAGTTGTTTTAATCTTAAAACTTTCTATAGTTTGAGTGAATATTTCTTTAATAGAAGTTTTATCCGGATTATTAATATAGTTGACTACAAAAGGGATAAATGCAAATGCAGATAGTATAAGTATGATTACAATTATTTGTTTAAAATTAACCTTTAGAGAAGGTTTAAAGTGCGTATCTTCCTGCATATTAAGTATATACTATCAATTTATAAAAAATTTGGCTAGCAGAAAATATTTATAAACAATAATCTGAATTTTTATTGATGAAGCATCTTTGATTATTTACATGTTCTTCATTGGTTTCTGCATAATGTATTTTTCCTTTATCATCATGTAGATAAAAAAAGTATGTGTTTTCTTTTGGGGATAAGACTGCTTTAATAGAGTCAATACCTGGATTGCAGATAGGAGTTGGTGTAAGACCTGTTACTTTATATGTATTATATTCAGAATCATTTTCTTTTATTTCGCTTGTTATTACAGCTTCCCAATCTTTTAAATCATAAAGAAGTGTTGCATCTGCCTGAAGTAATTTTACTCCATCAAGTTCGCCTCTGAGTCTTTTTTGTAATATATCTGAAATCATGGATCTTTCTTCACTAGTGCGTGCTTCTCTTTCTATAATTGAAGCAAGAACTATTACTTCATAAGAATTAAATTCTTGATGAGAATTGATATCAATTGATTCGGTTTCTAATTTATTTTCTAATGTATCTAGAAATAGATTTGTTAATTCCAAAGAAGTGATGTCTTTGTTTATATTATAAGTGTTAGGGAAAATGTATCCCTCAAGACTATTATCAATAGGTTTATCAGCTAGTAAATCTTCCGAATCTAATTCGTAGTTATCAGGATTATTCACAATATCCAAAAATTCTTCCTTATTGAATAAAGTATTTTCTTCTTTAAGAAAGTATTCATCTAATGTTTCTGCTATTTCATCTAATCTAAGGCCTTCTTGAATTGTAATCCAGATATCATTTCCAGCAGCTTTTTGTATTTTTTCAGCAACTTCTATTACAGTTAGATTTTGAGGTATCTGAAATTTACCTGCCTGAATTTGGGAAGCGATCTGGTTTAGTTTTACATATAAAAAGAATATATCTGAGCTTTTTATAACACCTGCAGTTTGTAGTTTAACAGATATGTCCTTCACGCTCTCATTCTGTTCTATCTCAATTTGAATTATATTATCAGAGTCGCTGGCAGGTAAATTAATTTGTTGGTTGTAGTAATAATAAGCGCCAAATACAATAATTGAAGTAATTAGGATAAGTGCTATTAAGATTTTTATTATTTTTTTCATTATTTTTAAATTCAAACTAATTATTAATTAATACTTTCACGATGTAAGTGATTTTATTATTAACTTATAAAAGAGTCAATAATTATTTTAGTAGAAGATCATTGTATTGTGGAATGAAAGTATTATGTTTCTCTTGTTGATTTTTGGAATCTAAGTATTCTTGTAAAATTATCCTAGCTGCTTCACTATCAAGATTCTTTTTTTTCGAGCCTTTTCTAATTGATTTCCTTGCTTGTTTAGTAGAGTAGGCTTCATTTCTGAATTCTATATCTACTCCATTTGTTGATTTTAAAGAATCAGCAAAATATCTTGTTTGTATGGATTGTTTAGTTTCATCCCCTTTACTATTTAAAGGCAATCCTAATATTATTTTATTAACATTTTGTCTTTTGGCAATCCTATATATTTTCGATACAGCATCTGAAATAGATTTAACTTTTAGTGTAGGTATAGGAGAAGCTATGATTCCAATCTCATCTGATAGAGCAAGAACTGTGTGGCTTGCCATACCCCCAAGTGTTTCT
>CAZNER010000036.1:7288-20067 GCA_964572065.1 uncultured Candidatus Saccharibacteria bacterium | reverse complement strand
GCTTAGTTATTTGTAATATAGTAAGGGATTATTAGATGGTAACAATTAATATAAAATATATCTATCATGTTATAGATTATGAAAAAGAAAAAATATTTATGGCAATATTAATTAATGATGAAATTAAAACCTTTGAAAAAAATTTAAGAGATAGCGAGGTAGTCTAGAGGAAACAGGCAATGGGTTCATAACCCGTGGTACGTTGGTTCAAATCCAACCCTCGCCATTAGTATGATTATGAATAATAATAGAGAGAAAACAATAGTATATCCACCAGAAAAATGTAGTACATGTAAAAAATATAAGACATTAGGATATACATGGAGGAGTTTAAATAACCCTAGAAAAGTTTGGTTTGAATGTTACAAATGTTATAAGGATAGAAGAATGATAGAGGAGCTATAGATGTCAGAAAGGAGTATAGATATAGACTATGATATTATAAATACGTTAGGTGATTTGGAGCAAAAGTATAATATAAGAATATTATTTGCTGTAGAATCAGGTAGCAGAGCTTGGAGGATTGAGAGTAAGGACTCCGACTATGACATTAGGTTTGTGTATGTAAGAGATAAAAAAGATTATCTGAAAATTCATCCTCCAAGAGATGTTATTGATAAGACAGATGGAATATATGATTTTGTTGGATTTGATTTATACAAATTCATAAGACTCCTGAACAGTAGTAATCCTTCAGTAATAGAGTGGCTTAACTGTGACATAATATATACTGAAGATGGGTGGAGTAAGGAGCATTTAAAAAAGATAATGAATAAACACTTTAATCCAATATCATTATATTATCATTATAAGAGTATGTGTAAGAATAACTATCTTAATTACCTCAAATCAGAAAAGCTAATGACACATAAGAAGTATCTTTATGCCATGAGAGGATTAGTTAATGCTAAATACGTAGAACAATATCTTGAAGTACCACCTATAAGATTTAAAGAAACCGTAGAGAAAGTATCCTTACCTAAAGATGTTAAGGATAAACTCTGGGAAGTTATAGAGATAAAGGAACAAGGTGGAGAAAAGGATATAATATCCCACATACATGAATTTGAGAGTTACATAGAAGATTTCTTAGATGAACATATAGAGATAATGAATAAGAAATTTAATAAGACTCATAAACTACAAGAGTATGTTTATAAAGTATTAGGAGTATAAGATGAAAGTAGTTAAAGGAGAAAGTGGAATAGAATTTGCAACAATGACATTACAAGAATATAAAAAGTTACATAGATTTTATGTTGTTATGTTCTTAATGGCACTTGCAACTGGTTGGCTTATTGGAAATATAACCAAATGTTTAGGGTGATAATATGATAGAATTTGAAATAGGACAAAGATTATTGATAGCAGTAATATCAACAGTAATGATATGGAGAGTTGCTGATATTATAATGTTAAAAATGAGATGTTAGTGATTAGATGGATGAGATAAGAGTAGCAGATTTATTTGGTGGTATAGGTGGATTCCGTAAGGGACTACAAGAAGCATCGGATAAATATAAATTTGTATGGTACTGTGACATAGATAAGTATGCAGTATCAGTATATAATAAAAATTATGGTGAATGTTATGAACCAACAGATATCACAAAAATCAAACCAGAAGAAATACCAGACTTTGATATGCTCTGTGGAGGATTTCCTTGTCAAGCATTCTCAATTGCTGGACACCGGAGAGGTTTTAAAGATACCCGAGGAACTCTCTTTTTTGAAATTGCAAGAATTATTAAAGCTAAAAAACCTAAGATTGTATTCCTTGAAAACGTCAAGGGGTTACTCAATCACAAACAAGGGGAAACTTTCAAAGTCATCCTTCAAACGTTGGATGAATTGGGGTATAGAGTTGAATGGATGGTACTTAACAGCAAATTTTTCGGAGTACCCCAGAACCGAGAACGTGTCTTCATTATCGGATATCTTAGAGGAGGAAGTAGACAGCAAGTATTACCTTTCAGAGAAGATGCAAGAAAGATTCAAGAAGTATCTAAAGGAAAAACATACAAAGCCCATAGAGCAAATGAAATAAGAGAACATGAAGGTAGTCCAACCTTAACCCAAAATATGGGAACAGGTGGACACAATGTACCTATAGTTATGAATACACAAAAGAGAGGATTAGATAGACCTTGTATGGTTAAAGCTAGAGAAGAGGGTAAATCCTATCCTGGTGGTTATGGAACTATAGGTAAGGAAGACGAAGCTTATTGTCTTGATGTTGGTATGAATCAAGGTGTAGCTAGATCAGTAAAGACACCCGATAGAAAACCAAGACAAGAAGGTAGATGGGTTAAAGAGCCTGATGAAGCAACCTTTACTTTAAATAACCAAGATAGAGATGGAGTTATAATATCCAAGACAGTAAGGAGTGGTGGAAGAAGTAGCGTAGATAGACACTCTTGGGATATCTGTAATCAATATGATAAACTAAGAAGATTAACTCCCGTTGAATGTGAAAGACTTCAAGGATTCCCAGATGATTGGACTAAGTATGGAACCCCAATTATGAATTTTAAGGGAAGATGTGTTAAACAAACAGTTGTTGCTATCATAGAGAATAATGGTAAGTATTGGTTTGGTTACAATGAATGTCTAACACCACAACAGAAATGCCCGAGGATTGGTTTTAAGACGGGTACAGGCTACGAACTCTGTAAAGAGATATGTGGACAAGTAGAACATGCAGAAGTCTCAGCTTGTAAGAAAGCTGGTAAGAATGCTAAAGGTGGAACCCTGCATCTTATTGGACATTATTATTGTTGTGAACATTGTAAGAAAATTATGAAAGATTATGGTATAAAGAAAACTGTAATAGGAAATCTACCTGATATATTAATATCTGATACACAAAGATATCGACAATTAGGTAATGCTGTTACGGTGAATGTAATAAAAGCTATAGGAGAGAAATTATGTGTGAACCTTTAAGAGAGAAAATTATAGATGAAAGAGTAGATGAAGATGACCCAATTGATAATCACATTTATTTTACTAAAAACGATGTCAAATCAGCTGTTGAATTTTATAATAAATATAAAGATAATCCAGCAAAGTTAATGGAAGAGCAACCAAAACATTATAGTGATTTCTATGAAGGTATGAAAATAAATCATAAAGTTAGTTTCTTTGAGTATTGCTTTGGAGATGTGATATAATGGGTTTATATTGGACTAAGTGTAAGAAATGTGGAGCTATGTGGGGGTTTATATCTGTAACACCTATGCACCTAATAGGAGAACCTTGTAAATGTGATAGCAAATATCATAAACCTTGCAACTCAATAGGAGAATTTATAGAATGACGAATCAAGAATTTGAAAAAGGGATATCTATAATAGATGACAAAATACAAAAAGATATAAGAGATGCTTTATTTGATTTGTGGAGACAACATGATAATTGGGGTAACTTTGATGAAGGAGATTTACTTGAAATATATATTGCTATGGTAAATATATTCAAGAAATATTCAGGAGATAGATTAGAGTGAAAGCACCAAAGCGTAAATATAAGAAAGAGAATACAGAGATGGAGTTAGCTAGATTTGAGAATCCTGATATAGGATTTGAATATCACGGTCAATTAGTTATGAAGGGTAACTTTGATTATTTTGGAACTTGTCAGGGTATGTGTTATGTAATAGATATAGATTTTATTAAGAGATTCTTAAATGTATTTGAAGTTGATTGTATAAGTAACTGTACTAGTTTAGTATGGGTAGAACATAATAGAGGAACAGTATTTAGAATAATATCTCCAAATGGAGAACACGAGTTTGATGTTCATAGATGGTCAGAGGATTTAATTAATAGACCAAGACACTGTAGAAATTGTGATGCTGTTCTTGCAGATGATGAAGGACAAGTATGTAAGAAATGTTGGGATAAATCTATAGAGAAAGTATTTAAAGATAGGAAAGATAAAGATGAATTATATATGGAAGATGATTTAGGGGATAATTTAAAATGAAAAAAAGAATTAAATCAACTTACGGTATAAATAGACAATTAATAAAATCTAGAAGAAGTTTTATTGGTAGTAAGAGAATAATAAGTGATAGAAATGAATAAACAACAAGTTCTAGATAAAATAGGAGAAGAAAACTGGGAATTATTTTGTGAGTTTATGACAGGACAAACAGTAGAAGTAGGTAAGGATGGTAAAACTAATTACTTTAAGTGTGATGTTGAGAATTTTATACATAAATTAAATACTGGGAAATTATTATTCTTTGATTAATGGATATGATATAAATGAAAAAGAAATGTAAAGCTTGTTTAGGATACGGATTCTGGTCATGGCATCATATAGCTCCTATGGGTTCAATGGATGCTCATGATGGAGTACCAACTACTAAGTGTCCAGAGTGTGGAGCTAATCCCAATCCAGGTAGTAGTAAAGAAAGATACCAAGAGATAAAGGAAGTATATGATAAAGGCTTACTTAGATTTGGTGAAGCTAAAGACAATAAAGATTTTCAAGCTATTTGGTTAAAGATAAACAAAGGAAAATATGTATGAAAGGATGTCTTAAAGAATTAAAGAGATTAAAAAAACATTATGAAGAAGAATCTATTAGGAATGGTAACTTTATAGGTTCAGCATCTTATTCACAAGGTATAGCTGATGGTTTAGATTTTGCTATAGATATAATAAAGAATAAAGAAAAGTATGGTGATTAAATGAAAATATTTTTTACAGCTGATTGTCACTTTGATCATGATAATATTATTAAGTATACTAGTAGACCATTCAAAGACAATAACCATATGAATAGGGAACTTGTTAAGAGATGGAATAGTGTAGTATCTCCAGATGATTTAGTATATCATGTAGGTGACTTTGCTTTTAAAGGACAACTTAATGGTAAAAGATTTGAGAATATGTTAAATGGAGACATTGTTCATATTAGAGGAAACCATGATATGAATAATGGTATTAAAACCTATATTGATAAAGCTATGATGTTCTTTGGTGGTAAGGATGTATTTGTACAACATCATCCACCAGAAGTGTTACCTATCTGTGACTTTGTAATCTGTGGTCATATTCATGAGAAATGGAAGTTTAAGATTCTAAAGAGTAATCCAAGCATTCCTATCATTAACGTTGGAGTAGATGTTAATCAATTTACACCTGTATCTACTAATTCAGTATTGAAACAATATAGAGCTATTAAGGGTAAGTATTGTAGATTAAATAAATATGGAGAATATAAAGTGATTTAAAATGGTTAAAGCTAAATGTTGGAGATGTGGTAGTGAAAATAAGGTACAGAAACATCATGCAATACCTAAACATTTGAAACCTTTGAAGAATAAATTAATACCCCTATGTGATAAATGTCATAAGGAAGTTCATGATGGATTAACAAATAAACATAAGAGAGAGGTATTATATTTCAATAAAGTTAAACAAGAGAATGGTAAATATAAAATGCAATCTAATATAAGTAATGGAAAAATATGTTTTGTAGATAGATCAGTTAATATAAAGGTTATCCCCATGAAGAAATATGACTGTTTAATAAAGGAATCAAGTAAAGTAGCGTTTGCTAGAGATTTAAAACCAATTAAAAGACTAAATTTAATAGAGAAAATATTAGGGTGATTTAAAAATGAAATCCAAATGGGATATGTCCATAGAAGAACTTGAAGAATTAAGAGAAACAAACATGAAAGGAGCATTTGTGTTAGCAGGTGTTGTATTAGCAACTATATTAATTTGGGTAGCAATTGAATTGTGGGTGATTTAAATGGAATGTCCTGAATGCGGTAGTATGGATACTGACTACAATGATACAGAAGACAATTATTGTGATGACTCTGTAGATACAGACTTTTATTGTAATGATTGTGGTTGTGTATGGTTAGAGAAAGTTTATAGAGAAACAAAGATAGAAATAATAGAACATGGTAGTGAGTATAAGGATATATAAAAAGTGATGGAATGATTAATTTAACCAAATGCAAAGAATGTGGGAGAATATCAGATGAATGGTTTAATATAAAATGTGATGGAGAAAAGATAGTTAATGGTTGTCCATATCCATATAATTACTTTCTTTGCTGGATTTGTTATGCTAAAAAGAAGAATGTAGAATTAGAATTGATATCAGGTATAATAAGAGATGGTAGTTAGTATGAAGGATAAAAATAATATAATTAGAGATACTAATAAGAAAGTTAAACAATTACTTAACTACGATGATATGCCTTCAGCTATAGAGAAATTACAGAATGATGTAATGAATTATGATAAACTTTTAATAGAAGAAGTAAAGAAGAGAGCTGATAGTTTAATACATAGAGGGATAGAACCAGATTATATTAAGATAATAGAAAAGGTTCATAAGAAATATAAAGTTAAATTAGATTTGTATCTTAAAGTTTTCCTTATAGTAATGCAAGGTAAAGCAGAATTAGATATGATGGAGGGAATACATAATGAAAAGGAATAAACACTATTGGAATGAGATAATAGAAGAATTAAAACCAATTGAATTCCTTGCATTATCTCAGGTAGTTAGTGAGAAATGTAAAAAGTTAGTAAAGGAAATGAATGAATATGAGGAGTAATATTATATGGTATATATAAGTCCTGGCAATATAAGAATGAATATCCCAACATTCAGTTTACCAGCAGTTCAAACTTGTCCTGGTAGAACTGATAACTGTGAGAAATATTGTTACGCTAAAAAAGCTGAGATGTGTTATAAGCAAGTATTACCTAGTAGAAGAAGAAACTATGAAGATACTAAAAAGAAATCATTTGTTAAAAAAGCTACAGAGAAGATAAGCAAAATTAAATCTGAATATATAAGGATACATGAATCAGGAGATTTCTATAGTCAAGAGTATCTTAATAAGTGGATAAAGATATGTAATAAATTTCCTGAAAAGAAGTTCTTAATATATACTCAGATGTATGATTTAGACTGGAGCAATTTACCTGATAATACAGTAAGGTATTGGACAATATGGCCAGATAGTAAGGGTGTACCTGAAACGGGATTAAAAGCTTATGTAATAGATGATGGTAAAAATAAGATAGGTAATCATAAAGATGATGTCTCAAAGATTAGAGAATGTACTAAGGGTAAGGGTAATTCTATAAAATGTAATGATTGTATGTGGTGTTATGAAGGAAAAGGAGACATCAAATTTAAAATACATTAATAAATCTCTAAATATATTATCAAATTTAGATTAAGATGAATGGTATTATTCTGATGGTATAGGGGTATTTAAATTAACTATGTATCAAGATTTACCTTATATGGATGCTATAGGTATGTATGTTAAGAAATACGATGATAAAATACATGGTTACAAAATAGTAGTTAGTCCTGATGCTGTATTAGAACTAGATATAATAGGTCCATTAAACGAAGATGAATTGATGGTATATTTATTATGAAATTTAAAAAGGGAGATTACGTAAAAATAGTTAAACATTACGATTATGTATATCTAAAAAATCAAATAGGTAATATAGGTATAATAAAGGAGATAGTTCATAACCATGAATATCCTTATACTGTATTATATATAACTGGTGAAGCATCAGGATCTGTAGAGATATATGATAATAGAGGTTTAAAGAAACTAAGTAAAGAGGAGGCTATGGTGGAGTTACTTTGAAGTATAAAGTTGGAGATTATTTAGAGATTATAGATATGGATGGATTTCAAAGTGAAATAGGTAAAAGGTTATTTGTTATAGTTGAAAATATTATTTATAAAAGATATGGTTATAAGATGTATATATGTAAGCACCTTAATATATCTAATGTTTATAGACAAGATTTTTGTTTCTATGAACCAAGCAAGGAGAAAGTTAAATTAGTTACTAAGGATGAAGTTATGATAGGATTACTATGAAGGATATAAATAAATATAGAAGATTAAAATATTCAGTAGCTAATATAAGAGATAATGTAACAGTTAAAAAGGGAACTATATGTGAAATTATATGTAAAGATGTATTACCTGATCAATTAATATTAGCTCCAATATATAATAAATATATCCAAATACATTGTTGGGAAGAACAAGTTGAAAAATTAACTAAGGATGAATTAATGGTGGAATTATTATAATGTATAGAAATGGGACTATTATTGGTAGAGAAAATGATATAGTAATTGTTAACAGTAAATATTATAGAATTAAATATTATGAGAATAAGGGTATGTATTTAGAGGAAATGGATGATGATGAAGTAATGGTTGAGGAGTTATGAAATTTAAAAAGGGAGATTACTTTAGATGTCACGAACTAGTTGGATATATATTTGATGTAGTTAGCCCAAAAGACATATATAGAAGTCCTTTCCAATTAAAGCAACTTTCTAAGAAACCCTTTTATTTATATAGGAAATTAAATTATACTCATAATAAAGAATGTATTGAAGATAATTTTCAGGTTAATAGTCCAATGGAAAAGGAATCAGAAATAATATCATTAGATGAAGCTATGGTGGAATTATTATGAAGTTTCAAGTTGGAGATTATATAAAAGCTACTAGTAAAGAGTATAAAAATGTAGTTGAAATTGTTAAAGTAGTGGAACAGAAAGGAGAAGATTATGAAATAGAAATATTATTTTCTGAAAATGGTTATGAAGGTTCACATTATTCTGCTCTTAAACAAACACATTGGAATCTTGAGAAAATAACAAAGGAAGAAGCTATGGTAGAGTTATTATGAGAGACTGGCCTAAAGTTGGTGAGATTAGAAGAAGATATGATAGAAATCATAAACATGAGGCTTTATATTATATCATATTAAATTACAATTATAATAGACCAACTATATATGAAGATGGTGTATATAGAACAGCAACCGTTAAATATTTAAATGTTGGTTTGAGTAAAAAATTTCCTGGAGAAAAGGATATAGATTTTATGGTATTTGGAGAAGAGTTTAGACCTGAAGCTTTTATGTTAGATGAAAAAGTTCCTGAAGAGGAACTAGAAGAGCTTATGTTGGATATGCTATGAAAATAAATAAAAAGGGATATAATAAAAATACATGTATACGACAGAATTTTCCTGAAATAATACGAGCAAATAAAATTAAAACTGATGAAGGATATGAAAGATATTGTGGTATCTGTGGAGAATTAATGACAATTGAAGATGTTATGTCAGATGAAACTAATTTATCATTTATATTAAGAGTAGTAATGCCTGATAAAAATAATGAAGGAGAAATAATAACTTTACCTCAAGTATTTGCTATACATAAATCTTGTTATCTAAATCATTTTAAAATAATGAAGGGAATAATCGAGAATTATAATGAGGATTTCTTTATAGAAGGATTATAATATGAGAAAGAAAGTTGGAGAGATAAGATTAACTGATAAACAAGAGAATGAAGAATATCAAGTAACTATATGGGGTAGTGTATTTAAAACAGATGATGGTAAAACTCTAGGTGGTATACACTTTAATATATATAAAGGCTCAATAGATGTATACTATCCATTTGTCCAACAAGTATTACAAATGTGTGATGGTATGAAATTCAAATATGTAGTTGATCAATATGGAACTAGATACCGAGCATCTTACTATGGGAACTTAAAAGACTTTGATTGTAATATCATTCTAGAAAGATTAAAGAATGTTCAATCTTATGAAGATGATAGGTTCATATTTGAATTAAATATTACTAAGGATTACGATTTCGTATTAGAATCAAAAATGATAAGGGATTTATAGGAGTGAAAATCTTATGAAGAAAGTAAAGAACTTTTTAATAACAGAGAATGAAGACAGTGATATAATTAATATAAACTATATAGTGTCTATAGAGAATTATACATATAATAATAAATCTGGAAATAAAACAAATATACGTTTAAAGAATGATTGTAATGTATATATGAAGGAAAAACCAATAGAAGTAATAAATGTAATAACAGGTAAAAGGAGAAATTAATTATGGAAGTATATAGTGTAGAAGAGTTGTCTCTCGGTGAGAAGACAGCTGGAGATAAAATAGTCTTCAAGTCGATTGAAGACATGGAGCAAGCATATAAGGACATCGACAATGGTAAGAATATATATGTCAAAACTGAAGATGGACTTATAACCAAAATACTTAATCAAATGGTAACCAACAAAATATATGATGGTTCTATAAGATTAAGTGCAAGAGAAAAAGAATAAAAAAAAAATATAGGAGAAAGAAAAAATGATAGAAATACTAATATGGCCACTATTAATTGTTGCCATAATAGCTGGTTTTTTATTAATCTTATTTAGTATGTATAAGATTGCACCAGCAAATTATGCTGACGTAGTGGTACAAAGTAGAAAGACAAGAGTATTTTGCTCAGACAAAAAACATAGTGGTGAAGGAGAATACTCTTCAGGTGGAAAAGCCGCATACTTTAAAATTCCTGGATTTATACCTGGAATAGGTATGCATGTACATCCAATGCCTCTGGAAATCTTACCAATAGATGTTACAGATTTCAAAGCATTTGATATAGACAGAGCTAGGTTCTTATGTGACATCATGGCTTATGTAGCTATTACAGATCCTGTAGTTGCTGCACGAAGATTTAATGGTGACATGAAAGAACTATCAGAGCAAGTATCTAAAGTTGTTCAGGCAACAACTAGGGATTCAACAACCAAGAAAACTGTAAGAGAGATTATTAATGATCGAGAAGGAATCATTAAAGAAATCATAGAACCTCTACAGTCAGCAATAACCAACTGGGGATTAGTTCTCAAGGATATTGAATTGGTTGAATTTAAGGACACAGAAGAATCTCATGTTATATCTGATATTTCTTCAATTATAGAAGAACAGATTAACTCTGAAGCTAGACAGAAAAATGCAGAGCAAAAGAAAATGGCTCGATTAAAGGAAGCAATAGCTGATGAATCTGCTCAAAAACGAGAGATAGAAAGAGATGAAGAAGTAGCTAAGAGACAACAACAGAAAGATAAGCTCATAGCAGAGAAAGAAAAAGCTGCTCTAGCAGAACAACTTGAGGTAACTAAAGTAGATAAAGTTAAAAACCAAGAGATTGAGAAAGAAAAAGCTAGAGTTTTAGCGGAGCAACAAAAAGTTGTAGCTAAAATAAATGCTGAACAGAGAAAGGATGTTGAAGCAATTAATAAAGAACAAAAACGTCTAGAAGGAGAAGGAGATAAAATCAGAGAGCAAGAAAAAGCTATAGGAAAAGCTGCACCCATAAGAGAAACAGGTACAGCAGAAGCTGAGATTATCTTGAAGAAGCTCCAAGCAGAAGCAGAGGGTAAAGAAGACTTACAAGAAGCTCTTAATAAATTTGATGATAATGCAATTAGAGCATTAATAGCTGAATTGTTAGTCAACAAAGATCTTGAAGTTGGTAAAGCTTTAGCAGAGGCTCTACAATATGCTGACATGAGAGTGTTTGCAGGTAATGGAGCTAGAGATGGTTTTGATATGGGAAAACTTATAGAGGGTATTAATGTGAGTTCACCTGATACAGCACAAGCTATCTTACATAATAAAGCAAAGCCTAACGATTTAGGATTTGTTGAGGGGTTATCAATTGGTAAGGAGATGCAAGAAGAGCAACCCAAACCAACTAGAAAACCAAAGAGCAAATCTAAACCAAAGGAACAACCCAAGAAAGAGAAAACTCAAATAGAAAAAATGAAAGAGCTAGAGACAACTAAAGATAAGATAGAACAGATGCAGAGAAAAGTAAATAAAAATAAGAGAAAAGGGCTATAAACCCTTTCTCTTTAAGGTGTTAATATGAAAGTTATAAGAATAAATGAGAATCACATACAGATATATCCAGAAGAACAAATGAATATATTTGTAGATGCTCTTGGATGGAGTAGTAAAAAGAAACTTAACTCTATTGTATGTGAATTAAAAGGATATGGTGTAGATGATGAAAATTAATAAATCAAAGGAATTTATGAATAAATACGTAGAGATATTTCTAACTAATGATGATAGTATAGAAGGAGTAATTGTATCATCAGAAGACAATGGTATAATAGTAAATGATGAAGATGAAGAAAGTCATTATAATTATTTTATACCTCATGAATCAATATTGTATATTGAATATGTAACTGATGTAGATGCTAAAACAAACTATACTGTGAAACCCATAAAAGTATCTCCTGCTACAAAAATGGCACTAGATAGAAAAAGATTAAATTGGGATTCAGATAAGGATGACACTCGACTTGGAGATTTCTTATATTGAAGATATATTTTTATGTATATCAACCACAAACTATATAAACCTTTCGGTAATATGTAATAGTAAATGGAGAGAAGAGGATTCTATAAATGTCGAGTGAAACTACAAGAGAAAACATCCGCTCCAAATCCTGGAAAAGTCAACCAGCATATGATGTATTTCTAAGTGATACTGATATGTCAGGGCTTAGATTCTTAAAGACTAAATATGAGAGAGACTTATGGGATTATCAGTTGGATCATGATTTAAATAATCCAAAGAATTTTGAAGAGTATAAAGAAATACAACAAAGATATAAAATGATTTGTGAGGAATTAGAAAAGAGATATCACGATACATTATTGTTAGATGAAGATGATGTTCATTTTAGTGAAAACTATGAGTATATTGTAAATGAAAGTAAAGATGGGAAAAGAGAGATATGGTCAGTAGACTTATATGAAGACGAACCCAAGATAAAGGTAAGGAAGATAGGAAATGTCAAAGATTCAGACTACTAAAGAGGATATTAAAAAATATTGGGGACCA
>CAZNER010000036.1:0-7278 GCA_964572065.1 uncultured Candidatus Saccharibacteria bacterium | reverse complement strand
AGGTATATCAGGAATGAAATTATATAGAGATTATTGTAAATCGCAAGTAAGGAATTTCCATAAAAAAAATGATATGGATTTGCCTGAAAATCAAAAACGATATCTTATATTCTTAGATAAATATAAAGAGTCCAGAGAAATATTTAGTGAAACCTTTAAAGAAGAGAAAGTTAAAAATCCTAACATAGTTAATAGTAAGTTCTTAATGCAAGATAATCCATTGAAGGATGTTAGAGAACTTTATGAAAACAGAATGGAAGATGATGATTATATAGATACTGACGATTTACCTGAAGTTGATAATCCATACTTTGATGCAGAAAATAAAGTAAAGAAAAAGATTTACTATTATGACTAAGAGAACTGGAACATCAGAGAACGGAAGGATTATCCTTACATCTACAGGTGAAGAGCCTAAATCAGCTAGAGCTAACAAGAGATATTATGCTCTATGGAAGTTTGTTGATGAGTATTTAGATTTACAGGATATACAAGTCCTAATAACTAAGAGAAAGAATGATATTAAATATGAATCAGATAATGATAAGGTTACTATTTTAAGGACAGAAATCTTATTGTTAGAGGATGCTTATAAGATTAAAAGAAATAAAAAAGAGGAAGAAATATGAACATAGAAGAAATTCGTAAGAAATTAGATATAAGTAAGGAAGATGTAAAACTTATTTATAAAAGAAAACGTAACCAAACTATTTTTATGGCAATAGCTCCAATAGCATTTATTGGATTTGCAATGTCATCATCAGTCTTAGGGATAAGATATGGTGGTATTAATATAGAGGATTTTAGAATTTTTAGAATTCTCAGATTCTTATTCGGATTATAAATATAAAATAAATATGGAGGAAAAAATATGGTAGAAGTAAGCAACGACATGTTGAACGACATCCTGAAAGAAGCTGGCGGTCAGTATTTCTTTCACAAAGAAGATGTCGGAGAAGTTATATTGGAGTTTGAATCTTCAATAGAAAAGTTTGAACCAGGCGATGAAGACTTTGCTGGTAGGGTATGGAACCCTCCAGTTACAGATGCTCAAGGAAATCCTATACTAGATTTTAGTGGAAATCCTAGAGAACCATGGGCAAAGTTTGAAGCAAAGTGTGTGATAAACGGAGCTCATAAATACTACAGCTTTGGTGGAGCTAGAAGTAAAAATCTAACTTCATTCATAGAAGTTATGAGAGCTAGTGGTATAGATAATAAAGACTTACCTGGTACAAAATGGTCCGTCAACCGAGTAGGTAGATGGGATTGGGATATAAAATATCTCGGAAAAGGGGAAACTAAAAGTTCCCCTTCTCCAACTAATGTAAAGTCTAAAATAGACTCTAAGATTATAGAAGCATTGAAAGCTAAGAAAGACCAGTCAGCTGGTGGATTAGCAAAGAATGATCTTATTGTATATTTAAATTTGGTTACCAATATAGGAACAGATGAAATCAACGATATATGGGATAACCTTTTAAGTGATAATGTCATAAGAGAACAAGATAATAAAATATATATATTATAGGTGATAAATAATGGCTATGGTAACTTGCTCATTTTGTGAGAGAACCTTACAAGATGAAGATGATAATATACAGATTGAGAGATATTCTATCTGTCCAAAATGCTACGCAAAATTAGGTGCTCTAGTAAAGTACTTTATATCTAAAGAGAAAAAATCTACACCTAAGAAAGTGAAAGAGTAGGTGTAGATATGGTTACTACAATACGTGCACACCACGATGCAGATGGTATAACTAGTGCATACTTTACTGCATATGGTGTTAAGGATGCTAAGATTGAGTTGTGGGATGGTCCATTCGGTGATACCACAGGCTTAAAGAAAGGAGATTGGATGGTAGACATGAGACCTCTCCAGAATATGGAAGGATTAAATGTTATTGACCACCACTTACCTCACAGGAAAGACAGAAAATATAAGCTAATATCAGATGATGTACCTGCATCATATATAGCTTGGAAAACATTTAAGGATGTTATACCAAAAACAGAATGGTGGAAATTAGCTATAGGATTAGTTGGAGATGGACAACCTGAACTTATACCAACGGAGGTATATGATACTTGTCCTCAATTATTAACTCATATAAAGACATCAGCTTATAAGTCTTATGGTAAATGGAATATGGGAGTATATCCAGTTTATAAATTACTCTCGTCAAATGTAAATTCACTTTTAAGAAAGAGTGATTTCACGGAAGCTTTGAATCTTGTTAGATATTCAGAACAACCTATAAATATTATACACTCTCTTAAAGCACAAGGTGCAAAGAGAGAAGTGAGTATAGAGTATGAGAATATTATAAAGACTTCAAGGATGTATGAATTTGATAAGATAGCTTTATTTATATTTAATAGTGAATTTAGAATGTCAGGATATATTGCATCATCTATGCAATCATCTCTAAATGGTAAAACAGTAATGGCTATTAATAGAAGAACTGGAAGTGGCTCCTTAAGAGGAGATTTAGCTTATTACTGGAAAGATAAACTTAAACACTTAGATTATCTGATAATAGATGGACATCCTGGTTTCTGTGGAGCTACATGTACTGTTAATCCAGATATCTTGGTAGAAGATATCATTAAGGTGATTAAATAGCTAATATAACGATATCTAATGATATAAGGATGGTTGGTAAGCATATGATTATACAGATGAGTAGGAATGATGACTCATTTTTAGTATTTGATGTTAAGGGTATTAATCAATATGATATCCATACAGATGCCAACAATTTACCTTTATCAGATATAACCATCAATTTAGTTGGAGAAATTTTATCAACTAAAGAAGAGACACCAATAAAATTTAAGGATGGAATTCATAAAGTTAATATACTTGATTATCTAGACTTTAAAGACAAGTATGGTTATAATGAGATATCAGAAATTACCTATAATGACTTTAAGGATAAATTAATGATAGAAAAACTATAGGGTATTGATATGACAGAAGAAAAATTTAACCCATTTAAAATGAAGAAGAAAGAGTTACAAGAACTCTTTAAAGGAAGATGTAAGCACGGACATAGATATGCAGAACATCCAGCATGTTATGTCAAAGAACGACAGGATGCAAATGTAAAGATAGGATATTTAGATATTGAAACTAGTAATCTAAAAGCTAATTTTGGTATAATGTTATCCTATGCAATAAAAGAAAAAGGAAATAAGAAAATACTTTGTGATACTATTACCAAGAAAGAAATTGATGATGGTACATTAGATAAGAGACTAGTACGCCAATGTATAGAGGACATGAAAAAGTTTGATGTAGTTATGGGATATTACTCAACTAAGTTTGATATTCCATTTATAAGAACACGAGCTATGTATTGGGGTATAGACTTTCCAATGTATGGAGAATTACAACATAAAGATGTATGGTATATGGTAAGAGCAAAGATGTGTCTCCATTCCAATAGATTAGAGTCAGCTTGTAAGCACCTAGGAATAGAGGGTAAAACTCACATAGATAGTTTATATTGGATAAGAGCATTATCAGGCGATAAAAAAGCCTTAGACTATATATTAGATCATAATAAAAAAGATGTTGTTATACTAGAAAAACTCCACGATAAAGTTAAAGAATTCGTAAGGGATACAACTAGGAGTTGCTAATGAATACTTTTTATGAAAATCAAAGAGATTTTTTATGATAACCTCGGAATTGCCCGAGCAATTATTGAAGGAGATACTGGAGAAGAGTACTGTTCGTCAATCGATAGTGAACTTAATCGCTATTGGTGCTCATGTCCCTACTACATATTCAATAATCAGGCTTGTAAACACATAATCAGATTATTAAATAATTTAGAGAAAGATAAAATGGTAAAGAAAACAGATCTAAATTTTGTGGAAACAGGATGTAAGACCGTCGATAATATATTGGGTGGAGGAGTTCCTTACAGTATAGTTACTGCTATATTTGGAGAACCTGAATCAGGAAAGAGTCTATTCGGACATGGTGCAGGTTTATCTAACATAGCAAAAACTGGTAAGAATACTATCCTAATAGAAACAGAAGGTTTAAGAGATTATGATGTAAGATTATTACATTATAAGTTCATGAATCGTTACGGTTTAACTAAACCAACTATTGATAGTAAATACAAGATACTCCATACATTAGGAGATACCCAACTATTATCCATACAGAAACTCTTACAAATGTTTGGATATATGGTAACATTTGAAATATCCAAGAATGGTAAGTATTCAGTTAAGTTTCAGAATTGTACTCCAACTTTAAAGGATAAGGATTTACAAAATACATCTATGATTATATTAGATTCTCTAACTAAACCTATTAAGGATTCAGTAGGTTCAGAGACACAGAATCTTCCTGCTAGAGCACAGTTAGTAGAGAGGTTATTTGGTAAATTATATCATGTAGCTAAGTTATATGATATAGCCGTAATAGTCATACATCATGCAACTATTAATCCAATAATGCCCTTCGGTAGAGATTTAGGAAAACCTTATGGTGGTAATCCAATCCTCTATAATAGTAAATATGCTCTAGAATTTATAGATGCTCCCAATAAAATAAAGACATCCACAGGATGGGGAGTAGAGGCTCGTAGGGTTAAATTATTAAGAAGACCAGATGAACCATCTACTGGTGAATTAATACCAGTAAGATTAAAGAAGGATTATGGTTTCTGTGACGAATAACATTGAATGTTTTTGTGAAGTCAGCAAAAAAACTGGAGTCACAATGGAAGAATTATCCGCAGCTTTAGCTCAAGTAGTTAGAGCTGGGATAGCTCCCAATAAAGCTGTTATACATCCTGATATGTATAGAGCATTGTTTCAGAGAAAGATAGTATTAAAAGACCAAAAAGTAATTCATATAAGTGACGAGGATTATAAAAATTATATGGATACCTTTAACCCACCTGAATGGGATACTTATGAGGAGTATCTAGATAAGAAGATGATTGTGGAATTATGAATTCAAGTGCATACGGTGTAACAAATAATTTATTATATGGAAGTATAACCTCTAGTAGCTTAACATTCTCTAGTAATAGTAATATATATTATATATCAGCAAGTGGCTCATGCTCTATAAGTGGTTCATCATTTATAGGTGGAGCTGGATCTTGGAATAATAACATAAGATCTTATATCGATAATGATGTTTATATTAAGATAAAACTTAAAGATGGTACAGAAGTAGATATTAAATTAATTGACTATATTAAATTCCCATATAGAATGGGTAAAGAGTTAGAGGATTGCACTAAAGAAGAATACGAAGAATGGAAAATGGTGAATGAATTATGACTACCCAATATATGACATATCCCTCTATTGAAGGTATATTAGCAGTAGACTTTTTTGTAGATGGAAACTCCTTTGATAATAACGAGTCAGTAATTAAAGCTAGAATAAGGTTCTTAGACGAGGAAGAGTTTGAAGTTAATGTTGATATAGATAGTAACGATTTAACTGAATTAAGAAATAATCATTGGACTAAAGAAGATTTTATAGATTGGATTATGGTGAGAGCTTTATGAGTTACAATACAACAACTTCATATTACTATAAACCTTCAACAACGGATTCAAAGTCAAAGAAATATACAGATTCCACATCTAAATCTTATACTAATACTACATATGGAGGTTTCACAGATTATAGTCATTACGGTCCTTGGACTACAGGTACTACACCCTTAGTTCCATTAGAAGCTGATAGGATAGTGGTATCATTTTCATTAATGGATGGTACACAAAAGACTCTTAATTTAAAGAAATACATGGAGTTCTGTATAAGAAACAAAATGATGCCAGAAGATTGCAAGGACGAGAAAGAGTTTAATAAAATCTTAGATGAGATGAGAATGGTTGAAGAGTTATGAAAACTGAAACCAAGGAATTAATATTTAGAGTAGATGATAATAAACCTGATAACTTTATAATGTTTAAAAATGTTGAGATAACTAGTTTTTCTATAAGTGGTAAACCTGGACAACCTTATGATATATCAGCAGAAATAACAGCCGAGGAAGTTACTCCAGCTGAAGTATATAAGATATTTAAAGATGGTAGACATAAAGTAGAATATATTAAAATATTTAAATCAGGTTTAGATGATGACGAACTCCATGAAGTCACATATGACGAATTTATGGATGAAGTAATGATTGATGAATTATGAGTGCATATAGCTCATTACCTAAGTATATATCTCACATGTTAGAAGAAGAAGTTAATCTATTAGATGGCACTGATATATGGATACCATACGATGAATATGAAGAGATAGAAGATTACTGGGATATAGATAAGATTAAAAATAAAGAAGAACTTGATGATATATTAATGGTGATTAGATTATGAACCTAGATAAAATATCAAAAGAAATATATAGCGTCTTTAAATCCAAAGGTTGGTCTTGGGGAGAAGGAGACCCTAGTTCGTATATTGATATTAAGGATGTAATATTAGAATTGATTGATAATATTAATAAATATGAAAAAGAAAGTGATAAAGTTATGAATTGGATAACATCAGGTAGAATTAGGGTACTTAAAGAAAATAGTGAATATACAGTCTTAATAGATGGATTATGGGAAATAAATAATGACGATTTAATGGTGGAGAAGTTATGAGTAATATAGTTTGTCCAAATTGTGGATACGAATTTACTGGAAGTAAGTTTTATCATATGACAGTGTGCCCTAAATGTGGTACACCCTTAATGGGAAATGGAGTTGGTTTAGCATTGGTAAGATAAGACCAGATTATATAAAAGACATCGGAGAAAAAATTATGGAGCAATATGGTTCTATAATAACCACAGACTTTGAGATTAATAAAGATATAATAAATAAGATAACTGATATATCAAGTAAGACTTTAAGAAATAGATTAGCAGGATATTTGGTTATCCTTAAGAAGAATGAACATAGAATAATAGTACCACCTAAAAAGGGTAAAAAAATTAGAAATAAGAAGGATAGAAAAAAGAAGCAGAGAAGGAATTGGAGATGAATACAGATAATTGTTATGTCCATCACTCAAAAACTATAGGTTGTAGAGAAGAGGGTAGAACAAATAAAATATCTGATGAATGTGAATTATATAAAGATTATAAACACCCAGCAATTAAATTCTCAAGACATCTTTCTCTATTAAATCATCCCAATATTAGAATAGATGTAATATATGAATGGGCTAAAAAGAGAGCAGAATATCGGATGTATACCGAGGATTTAAGATATAAAGATAAATTAGA
>CAZNER010000035.1:17628-20498 GCA_964572065.1 uncultured Candidatus Saccharibacteria bacterium | reverse complement strand
TAAAGATTCAAATATACTAAGATGTTGTAATAATCCAAATGGATATGGCGTTAAAACAGCAGGTAATTATTTTTGGTCTTTTTATAAATATAAAAAATATCCTTTTAAATATATTAAAAATTGGAGAGAGTTAAAAGGTAAACCTGTTTTACAATTTAATACAAATAATGAATTAATTAATGAATATTTTACAGCTAGACAGGCTAGTAAAATAACTGGTGTTTCATATAAAAAAATATCAGCTTGCTGTAACAATAGGCAAAAAACAGCAGGTGGATTTATATGGAAATTTAAATAATAAGATATAGTCCAGCCCTTTAAGAAATTTTAGGGATTGCATTACGGGAGTGATGCTGTTAAGCAACTGATGAAAGCATATTTTGGTATTACCAAAGTTAAACCTAGGTTTGATTATAGTGATATTAGACCAAAAGGTGCTAGGTTAGTTACAGCAGGTGGTAAAGCACCAGGACCTGAACCTTTAAGAATATGTCTTACTAGGATTGAGGCTTTGTTAAATCAAAAGAAAGACGGTGAAAAGCTATCACCATTAGAAGTGCATGATATTAACTGTTTTATTGCTGATGCAGTATTAGCAGGTGGTATTAGGAGAGCAGCTTTAATTTCTTTATTCTCTATGGATGATAAGGAAATGGCTACTTGTAAGCACGGAAATTGGTGGGAGCTAAATCCACAAAGAGGTAGAGCTAATAATTCTGCTGTTATTCTTAGGAATAGAGTAGAAAGACCTGAGTTTGAAGCTCTTTGGCAGGTAACTGTAGATTCTAATTCAGGGGAACCTGGTATTTATTTTACCAATGATCCTGAGTATGGTACGAATCCGTTAATAGAAAAAAGTACCAATATTCTTTGATATTAAATTAATTTTTATTATCTTTGTAATATGAAAAAAGACAATGCGGATGTAAAACTTCCTTTGATTGACTTGGAATCTGATAACACAGAGACAGGGGGCAAGCAAGAATCAACTGATTCTGGGCAGCCTGAGAGACTAAGCAAGGAAGATAATATGTATATTGTTTACTGGATAAGAACTAGTAATCATAAAGATATTTTTACAGAAGGATATGTAGGAATAACCTTAAATTTTAAAGAAAGGTTAAGGTCACATAAGAAAAGTAAAAATAAATATCCAATTAATAATGCTATTAAAAAGCATGGATTTAATAATTTAATTAAAGAAGTAGTAGAAAAAGACTTATCTTTAGATGAAGCTTTAAAATTAGAAAGAAAGTTTAGACCTGAACAAAATATAGGTTGGAATTGTCAACAAGGTGGAAATTTAGGAATTGAAAAGACATGGTATAATATTCCTAAAAATAAACTGAAACATTCTAAAAATACTTCAATTAAAACTAAGGAAGGTATAGCTAAGAAAGATAATAGAAAAGCTAGGTCAGAAAGAGCTAAACTTAGTAGAAAACTTAATAAAGATTCTTACATTAATATAAATAAAGGGAGTAAAAACCCTAAAGCTAAATTAACAGAAGAGCAAGTTAGAGAAATAAAATTTAACTTACTTCCTTCAGGAATGAAACAGGTTGATATAGCAAAATTATTTAATGTTAAGCCTTATGTTATTGGATTTATTAAATCAGGAAAAACTTGGAAACATATTATATGCGATAGTCCAGACCACAAGTAGATATTGTTATTGTAACTCTACAGTGGTACGGTTGTGAGATTAGTTTAAGACCTTATACTTTCTGTAACCTTTAACTGTAGAGGTTGTAAAATTACGTGAATTGCTGGAAAGCTAAATTAAAATAAAGTTATGAAAAAAATATTAGAATACTTAAAAGGAATTTTTATCCTACTAATAGGAGTTAGCTCTTTAATAGCGATACCTTATTTAATAGTTGGTATAATAGTTTTTTTATTATCTTTACTTTAACAAGCCAATCAGCAGCCAAGCTTAGGAAGTAATTCCTTTGAAGGTTCAACGACTAGAGAATACCTTCCTTATAGGAAGATGAATCTCATACAACTCAAGTGAGTTGGAAGCGCGTAACACTATTTACTATAGTGATGATATAGTCTGAACTTATAGGAAACTATAAGATGGGTAAAATAATTACTAAAATATTTGGATATATTAAATATTTTTTGTAATTTTGTAAAAATACAAAGATATGAAAACTAGAATATGTACAAATTGTAAACATGAATTTGAAGTAGTAGGATTGGATACTATGAGAATTTGTAAGAAATGTAACTGTGAAAGAGTTAAAAGTTTAAGTATAGAAACTAAGATGAGGAATAGGGCTCAACAAAGAGCTAGAAAAACTGGAATTGAATTTAATCTTAATAAAGAAGATATTCATGTTCCAGATATATGTCCTATTTTAGGGATAGAATTAATATGCCATACTGGGAAACCTGGTGGAAGAAAGCAATCTCCTGCACTTGACAGGATTGATTCTAATAAAGGATATACTAAAGACAATATTCAAGTTATAAGCCATTTAGCAAATCAAATGAAGTCTCATGCTACACCAGCAGAGATGCTAAAATTTGCTGAATGGGTAATTAGTAATTATAAGTCCCTGGATAAGGAGTAACGTCCTTATTTGAACATAATTGACAGAAATTAATGCAGGTGTAGTAACTAGTCAGGCTGAGTTTAATAAGTATGCTGAAATAGCAGCATTCTTTGGAACTTTACAAGCAGGATTTACTGATTTCCATTACTTAAGAAGTGTATGGAAGACTAATACAGAGAAAGATGCCTTAATTGGTGTAGGTATTACTGGAATATGTAATGGTACACTAGAGAATATTGACTTGAAAGAGGGTGCAGAAATAGTTAAAGCTGAGAATGAAAGGGTTGCCAATATTATTGGTATAAA
>CAZNER010000035.1:0-17528 GCA_964572065.1 uncultured Candidatus Saccharibacteria bacterium | reverse complement strand
GGTGCAGTACTAAGGGAACAAGAAAATGCCTTAGAGATGCTTAAAAGGGTTAAACAGTACAATCTTGATTGGGTTAGAGCAGGACATAGGAGAGGACCAAATACTAACAATGTATCAGCTACTGTATCAGTTAATTCTGATGAGTGGGAATCAGTTGGTAATTGGATGTGGACTGAAAAGGACACTTATAATGGTCTTTCAGTATTACCATATGATGGTGGTACATATAAAGATGCACCTTTTATGACTTGTACTGAGGAAGAGTATAATCAAAAGATGGAGTATATTAAGAATCAACCAATTGATTTAACAAAAATTATAGAAGAAGTAGATAACACTGATCTGCAAGGTGAGATAGCCTGTGCAGGAGGTAGTTGTGAAATAATTTAAAGTAATGGGGGTGTAAAAGCCCCCTTTTTATATTATGAAAGCAAATGAATTAAGAATTGGGAACTGGGTTCAAACAACTGAAGGTTATAAACGTGTAGCAGAATTAGATAAGTATGGTATAGCTTACCACATGACATTTGATGCTGTAAAGCTTGCGTTATGCAAATATTTAAAACCCATCCCACTAACCGAAGAAATACTTTTAAAGTGTGGTTTTGAGAAGATTGAAGAAGAATTTGATGGGCATACTGATTTACATTATATATTGAAAGTTGATAGTTTTTGCACTTTAGTATTATGCGATGACTTTAGCTTCTCTTTTCAAGATGAAAAATTGAAAGAGCAAATATGTGTAAAAAATGATACTTTAAATTCTGTGCATAGATTACAAAACCTTTACTTCGTATTGACAGGTGAAGAATTAGAAATTGAATTATAAATGGGAATAGATTTTATATTATTACAATGTGGAGCTTTAATATTCTTCTTATTCTCATACAGATTGTATAGAAATAAAGATAGAATAGGTAGTAAATATGGGAATATCTTTGGATTAATCTTGTGTTTATTGTCAGCTATTTTCACATTAAACTGGGAATTTACAATATTCCTAGTTATTTTTATAACATTAAAAATATTAGAGTTAATACAATTACACAAAAGAAAGAAAAAACAATTAAAAAATTTAAGAGATGGAGAAAAAGGTTAAAAAATACCAGGTAAAAAAAGTTAATGGGTATGCAATGAGGTACCCAATAAACTATTACTTAAGTGAGAAGAGGGAAGAGGAACTACTAGAAATGATTGAGAGAAATAGTAAAATGAGTGCAGAGTCTTACCTAAGATGGATGCTAGAAGAGTCTACAAAAAATTACTATCTAAATACTTTTCCTAATTATTATATTATTAATGAAGAACAAGAAAAGCCTTTTAAAGAAGAGTCTTACAGAAGAAGTATGACTGACATTTTAGGATGTTACTTAACATACTTCCCTAATAGAAATAACAGTGCTAGTATATGGGTATTCATTAAGGCTTTTGTTAAAGTACTAGAAGAGTATAATTATATTGGGCATTTCTGTACTGATCCTTATAAAGTAGTATTTTATAAGCCTCATGATAGTGATCATGACTTTAAATGTAAATGGGATGACATTCCATTGTCTAGATTGACTTGGCTATTTGAAGAAAAAGATGCAGAGGAAGATGAGGTAGTTGAGTATGAAAATAAAGATGGAGAGACAAAAGAAGTATATGTAAATGATTACAATTACTTACATGTAGATACAACTTGTGTGGATGCTACTGATTTGTTAACTCCTCAGAATTATCTTGAAATGTTTAGAGAAGCTATATAAAAGAGAAGCCCCTTCCTAGTGGAGGGGACTTCGTTTTTTTTACTATCCTGATACAATTATAACCCTATTTCTTTAAGGTATCTATTCTTATCTTTAATAACATCTGTAGTTGATGCTTCATAGAAAGGTTTCAGTATACTTCTCTTAATCATAAATTTCTCAAATCTAGATTTACCTTTATATCCTCCTCTATCTATTTCAGATAATAGTCTCCAGTTACCGTCATCATCAGTAGTTGCTATATCTCTAGCAAAATTGGCTAAACTTTCAATCTGATTAAGACCTGCTGTTGGAGAATCTAAAATATCCAAGATCTCAAATGGGTTAGAATATGATGTAGCCTCAAGTCTGATTCTACTTCCCATATATCCCATGAATTGGGCAGTCCAATCATCTGGCTCATCATCAGCTATATTATTTAACATTTTAGCTACAACCATTACTAATATAATGAATACAAGATCAGCCCAAGCCTTTTTCATATTAGCCTTCTCCATTGGATTCATATCTTCATTAAGGATTAGGAAAGACTTAAATCTTTGCATCCAGCTTTCCATGGTTTCTCCTTCCTTATTCTTACTATTAAAAGGGAATAATCTAAAGAAATTTCTTTTGAATGTTCTGTGGTAACCCTCTTCCTCCATTTCAGTAACATAGTTATACCCTGGTTTTTTCCACCTAGCTTGCATACCTACTAATAACCAATTTCTGTGAGTAAGTATTGCTCTACCTACTGCAGACCTATGTAACATAGTTTTATCATCCTGAGTAAGAGTACCGTCTGCCTCATCTACAATCTGGTTTATAATACCTCTAATAGTATTTTCAAACTTCCTAGTAATAATACCTTCATATTCTGGCTTTACTACTAGTTTTCCATTCTTAGCTTCATAAGCATTATATAGAGACTTTTCTCTTAACTTCTTCCAGTCTTGTTTAGCATTCTTGTTCCCTTTATTCAAGGTCATAAACTGCATGTAGTTAACAAACTTACCATTATATAATCTATAGTTATCATATACTGAAAGCGCAATCTTACCTTTAACATGTGCATCACTAAATTCATAAGTGGCGTATAGTCCTGATTTAGAAAATACTCTGCCTATTTTAGTTCTTTCATCTAAGTGATTAAATGAACTATTAATATCATGTATGATATCATTCTTCTGCATTACTAATGATACTTTATTTCTTTTAATCCTAGCACCTATGTCCATCATCATACCACTAGTATTCTTAGTAAGTAATACTTCAGCATGTGCAGCAGATGCTTGTGTAGTATATTTACCTGAGATACTCTCTATCTTTTGGTAGGCTTGTCCCATAACTGTATTGGCTACATGTGTAAACAAGTTAAACACAAGGTTATTCCTTCTTACATAAGCCATCCCATTATCAGCGAGCTTAGTTGCATCTACTTTTTTACCAAGTATATTAACTATAGCCTCTGTTTTTTCAGCCCCATAGAATCTAGTATTTATCATATCATCAATTCTCTGGAAAGTGTTAGACTGTCCTTCTGCCTTTTGCTTACCTCCAGGAATATTAACTTTTTGATTCTTAACAGCCTCATGGATTAACCAAATATCTCCTTTAGCTCTATTCTTTTGTACATAATTCTCAGCCATATAAGCATAAGATAAATACATAGAAGTAATATCATCAGATAGGTTATTCATATCCTCTATTGGGTAGTGGTAATGTATAGGTAAGAATTTAATTTCCTCACCTGTAATAGGATTTTTAACTATTTCATGGTTTCCATACTCAGTTTCATCCTTTTGAACTCTCACTTTCTCTTTAACCACTTCTTTTATAGTTCTAAATATCCCCTGCTCCCTGTTTCTAAGCCTGTTTAATGTATATTTTCTAGTCTGAGGCATCCAATACACATAGTGATCATTTCTGTACTTCTTAGGAAGCTTTTCTACAGCATCTCTTTTGATGTCCACAAGCTTGTCATAGTATTCTTTAGCTATTGGGTTTTTCATTAGCTTAGCAAACTCAGGATTGTTGTAAGAATCATTAGGAATTCTTTTGTAATTCTTGAGTACTGTATGCTTGTCATAGAATTCTTTCCATAATTTAGCTAATTTCTCAATACTCTGCTCATCTTGATTATTAGAAATCCATTCATTATAGTCTTCTTCTTTATACTCATACCCTGATTCCTCAGTGTTTAGAAGTTCCATAATGTATTTCTTATGGGCTTCCTTAGCTTTTCTGTACTCTCCCCATTTTTTATCTCTAATAAGATATCCAGTCTTCTTACCTTTCTCATCCTTTTCATAGAATTGAGAAAAATCTTTGAAACCTGACTTCTCAAGTTTCTCTTGTAATAGTTTAAGGTCTGTACCTAAATCAAGTATGAAGGCATCAACATTAAATTTAATATCTCTAAGCTTTCTATCTAATAGTTTTACTATTTCTTTAGCAGAAGCTTTTGCAGACCCCAACCAAGTAGATAGCCAACTCATATCTGAATCAGTTTCATAGAATAAGCTTTCACCTAATTGGTCACTATGTGCTAAGTTATTAACTCCTGCAATAGTAGCCTTCTCCATTTCAGACTTTAAGTAATCACGCATCTCAGCAAGGTTAGCAGATATCTCTCTACTTCCTTTATAGATTTCCTCACCTCTTTCTCTAAGAGCCTTGTCACCTTTCATCATAGTAACTATGTCAGATACTGTTTTTTGATGTAAGTTTAAGAATGAGTTGATATCATAAAGAATATCTGCTGAATATTCTGTGTCTTCGTTTTCCATAGCTTGGAGAATCTTATCAGTACTCTCTTCTACAGCAGACATATAATTAGATATACCTAATAGGTATTCATTGTTTTCAATATTCTGTTTAATCTTGTCAATAGTAGACTTAATAGTAAGTAATGAGTCAGGTGCATCTACCCTTCTCCTAATTTCTTTTAGACGAGTTTCTAAGGTAATTAATGCCTTTCTTGCTCTGTTCTCTTCCTTAGATACTTTTTTACTTTTGAATATTCTCTTTTTCTCTCCCTTCTTAAGTCTAAGATTTTCTAAATTAGCCCCTTGTAATTCACCTGATAACATTTGACCTGCAACTTCTCCTATCAAAGAATCCATTTCTTCTTTAAAAGTTTTAGCTGGGATCTTACCAAACTTCTTAAGTACCCAATTCCACAATCTTTTAATAGAAGATTCTACTTTAGGGTTATCAGCCTTCTTTTTAATGATATGATTAGCAATAGCTTTACCAATTGCCTCCTTTTTAATCTTATTAATATCAGGTCCAGTACTTCTCTTTATACCTACACTTAATCCAGGTAAAGGCTCTTCGTACTTTTGATACTCTCTGTCATTAGCATACTCTTCATAAGTAATATCATAAATAGCAGACTGATCAATAATATCCATTAATCTTTTAATTATTGGATTATCCTCACCTAATAATTCTACAGCAAAGTGAGCAGCCTCTTCAGGTAATGTACTAGCATCAGCTTCTCCTTTACTAATTTTAATTAACTTATTAGTAATATCAGCAATTGCTACAGCATCATACCCTCTCATCTTTAGAGAATCAACATACTCAACTCCAATACCATAGTTATCAAGGAATTTAATTAGACCTTCTTCTACAGCATCTTCTACCTCTACATTTTGTTTAAGATCTTTTTCTGTATAATCAGTTTCTTGAGATGTCTGATAAATAAAATCTTTATAAAAGAAATTATATGAATCTTTTGATTTAGTAAAAGGAACAAATGCTTTATAATCAGTAAAGTCTTTTCCTCTACCCATTAATATTTTAGCAATCATGATCTCTTTCCATAACTTGAAATAGTTTTCATGCTGCTCTCCTGATGGATCTAGTCTTACAAAGTGGTCAACTATGTATCCTGTACCTTCTATATGTTTCCCCTTATCATCAAACTTACCATCTATAACTCCTGTAAGAGTATAAGATTCAAAATTACTTTGCTCCCCACCATAGAAACCATTTATAATTTTATATGTAGGGTATTTTTCTTTAAACTTTTTGAACCAATCAAACTTTTGTACTAAATCAAAAGCAGCTTTGCCAGACACTACAGCATCAGGACCTTGCCATTTTTGAATTTCTTCTACAATTTCCATTTGTTTTTCTGCCTCCTCATAAGGAACAACAAAATCTAAGTCATGTAAAGATTCTTGTGAAGTTCTATATACTGTACCTGCTCTCCTTAAAGCCAAGCTACCAGTAAGTACTAACCCAAGACTTTGAGAGAACTCAACAATCTCCTTTGCTTGTGGATCAGAATCTATAGTTTCTTCATAGTTTTTAAGGATTTGCCCTTCACCTAGATCATATGATAACATGTCATAATTTCTAGTTAAAACTTCATGTGCTAATGCATTTCCTACATTATTAAGCCTATCTATTGAAGGATTATTGGACAACCCTAAGAAATCAAGTATAGCTCTAAAAGCTTTTTTGATAGCAGTAAAATCAGCTCTAGTCCACTTTCTTTCTTCTATCTTTTCAAACTCTTCAGGATTGTTATGATAATCATTTAGTTTTTCAGCTAAGAAATCTATAATGATTCTATCCTTGATAGTTTTTCTCCACTCCTTTTTTTCTTCTATAAAACCTTTTTGATCAAAGATTTCATTTTTATAAGCTTTGAATTTTTCTCTGTACTTATCCCAGCTAGTGATACTAAACCTTAATTCACTCCTTACTTTACTATTTTCTCTACCTAGTAAAGAGAATGCTAAATACGCTACAGCTTTATCAATTGGTTTACCTTTCTCTACAGCTACGAACTTCTCAACAAGAGATACCATTTGTGTGTAGTTATAACCTAAAGCCTCTTTAATATTATCATATTCTTGAACAGTAACATTAAAGTCTTTTAAGAAACCTTCTTTAAGCCTAGTATTAATGTCTCTCTGTTGAGAACTATTACTCTTCTGATAGTATATACCTTTTGCAGAATCAATGCTCTTAAAAGCTACCTTATTAGGCAAAGCTTTTCTACCACCATTTTCCTCAAAAAATAATTGTTCATTAACACCAAATTTAATTCTGGCATAGTTACTCCACTTAGCATTAAACTTCCTAAACTTCTTTAAGTCTATAATATTAAGATACTTATCAATAGCACCATTAACTCTAAACCAAGATTTAGTTGAAGCTTCTGCTGTCTTAAATACTCTTTCCTTGTCTTTGCAACTTACTTTCATAATATATTAAAAAGGTGTTTTACATGTGTTATCATGATCATTACTGTTATCTTCCTCATCAGCAGCTTTGATTTCCTCATCTGAGAAATTAAACTGACCAAATCCACCTGCAAACTTACTAGGTACTGCTGGTTTTACAAAGGTACTACTTTCTTTTGACTTTTCCAAATTTTCTTGGGATAAATTATCTAATTCTTTTTGGGCAAGCTTTAATCCTTCTAAAAATGCTTGATCAATTAGCTGATTGGTATTATGAGTAAAGTTCTCATACTGCATCAATTTTTTAGCAGCTTCAGAATTAGGATTCTGCTTAAAACTTTCTACTACAAGTTGTTTCATTAACCCTAAACTATCAGCAGTCTTCATTTCTGCAACAGTCCCTTTCCCTCTTATTTTCTTACCATATCCGCCTATAGCTTCATATTTATCATAAGTATTCTGATTAAAAGTACCTGATTTATTAGACTGATAAGCATGCTCTACAGACCCATATTCTCTACCTTCCCATGTAAATTTTCTTGGTGCTAGGTTAGAAAGTATTCTTGTAGAAGTTTCAGATTCAGCTTGTCCCCAGTATACATTTATTGTACCTTGTCTAGTAGGTGTGCTAGCCACTTTTTCTACTACTTTTATATGATGAACATGCCTACTCTCAGTACCATTAATAAAGTTTCTAGAGAACTTATTATTGTTTTGGAAATCATTCCAGTTAACAAATCCTTCTGACTGAGCAAATTCATCAAAGTCAATATAAGTCTTACCAGTTTTCATTAACTCATCTTCCTCATATTGAGCAGTCTCAAAGATATTATATAAGAACTCTTCAGCATTTCCTTCCATATATACTCCTCCTTGATCTACTTTAAACTCACCTAAGTAAGTAGTCTCAACTGCAGTTGTATCATCTAACTTCTTAACTCCATTAGGAATTTTATATGTTCTATTAGTTATTACTTTACTACCGTCTTTAACCTTTGCTACATTATCATTTTGTAAAGAAATTGTTTCTTCAGTAGGTGTTTCAGGAGTAACTTCAGAATCCTTCTTTCTAATGATAGGCTTAAGAGTTGGTAACTCGTTAACATTCTTCATATACTTATAGTCAGCAGCACTGTGTACTATTTTATCAAACCCCTTTTGTTTATCCCTAAGATCAGCAATATTGGTAAATTTAAACTTACTATCCGCTTGATTTACGTAATTAATCTTAGGAGTAATATCAATTAGGTTATCTTCTAAATAACTGTGTCTGATATTAGGATTATACTGTAATAATACATTCTCCTTACCTGTAGGAGATAATAATGTATACATAGCATACTTCTCTCCTGGGGCTTGTTTTTTGTACAATAACTTACCTATTGAGGTACTTACAGTAATATAAGGTTTTTCAGCAATTGCTAACTCATTCTCTACTATAAAAGAAGTCAATATGCCTGAAGCAGGGTTATTATAACCATCAGTAGTATAATAACTATCAGACAACTTCTTAATAGTTGAGGTATTGTACTTAGAAGTAAATCCTAATTTTTCATGATGGTTCTGTAAGAACATTTCAACAAAGTCTCCAACAGCCTCTTCATTACCTGCAAGTAGGTTTTGATTAGCTCTCAATGCTTCAGCAAATGATATTCCTTTACTATCCTTCAGTTTAATGTAAAACTCACTATCAAATAAGTTATTAAATCCAACTGGAGAGAATCCAAATCCTTGAGTAACAAAAGAGTACTTAATTAGATTTCTAATCATTTCATTGTAGTTAGGGTCAGCTAATAACTCCATGAACCCTTCTTCGATTAGCTCTTTCTGAGTAGGATCTAGACTTGCAGTGTTATTAGTTATAATCCTAGGCATTCCTACATTCTCTTTATTCTCATAATGTAGGGCTTCAATAAATGGATTATCTCTAAAGTACTCATCTTCTTGTTTTCTTAAATGGAATTCTCCTGGAAGATCTTTAAGTAAGTAATTAGTTTCCTCTTTACCAATATTAAACTCTTCAAATTGTGATCCTATATAAGAAACTAGGTTTGAATTAATTAGTTTAATTTCTTTCTCACTAAGTTTATAACCTTTGTACTTTTCAAATTTTGCTTTTACTTCTTTAAATGTAGAGTTAACCCATGGGAAATAATTCTTTAACTCCTGGTTAGCAGCTCTTACTCCTTTGTCTGTAAACTCTTTGATAAATTCATAAGCTTCTCCATTAAATAATTCAGCTACTGTACCCTTAACAAAGTTCTTATCTTTCATTGTATCATCTATCCTATCTAAGAATAGCTCATTAGCTACAATATCAGAAGATCCTTTAGAGTCAGCTCTTGATGCTTGAGTAAGTTCAGACAAACTATTAGCTAAGTTATAATAGTGCTTAAATGCAGCAGCTACAGAATAATCCATTTCTTTTTGCCCTTTCTCTCCGTCCCACATAGCCTCTAACTCTTTAACTCTATCTTTCTCTGAAGAAGTTAATTTATCTTTATTCTTTAGTTTATTTAATTCTAATCTAGCTTTTAATAATTTAGAATCAAGGTCAACCTTTTCTCCATCCTTTTTAAAGTTTTTATCCAAACCTTTTTGAAAGGCTTCTACCATATTATCTATAGCAATACTTTCCTTCTTACCATTTTCAACTTCTTGTGCCAGTCTTTTAATAACAGGTTGATTAATAAATGCTAATACAGTTTCTAAATCCATACCTGTTCTCACTAACATAGCCACTGTATCTGCAGTAAATGTATTAATGTTAAGCATAGATAGAACTGGGTCATTAGCATTATCCACAGAAGCTGCCAAAAACTGAGCAAGAGAACCAGTAATCAACTTACCATCTACAGGACTATATATTCTATTAAGATCAGTGAACAAATAAGCCTTAGATTCACCATTTTCATCTTCTTCAGTTATCCACTTGTCCCCATACCTCATACCAATCCTACTATCAAAAGCAATATTAGTATGTTGTAGAATAGAGTGGTTAGAGTTATGATTAGCAAAGATACCAATAAGGTCATTACCTGCCATGTTTCTTTTAAACAACTCTAACTGGGATGAAGGTAAACTCATATTGATATTACCACTAGTATCTAACCCATATTTATCTAAGAAACCTTTAAGGTCTTTAAATGTGTTATGCGATAATACTTCTTTCTGATGTGCGGGATTCCACATAATTCCTTTGATAATATCTATTAACATATTATCTCTAGAAGCTTTAGTTTCCTCACCAGAAGGCACTTTTCTAAAACTTTTCTCCCTTTCTTTCCATGTGAAATCCTTTTCATCCCACATATAATTAAAAGTTTTTGCAAATTCTTTTCTACTTCGTAAATCATCAAAGTCTTCAATATCTGCTCTAACAATTTCCTTATTTGCTTGTGGTGACCATTGGAGAGTTTTTATATAATTATTATACTTTCTCTCAATTGATGCTTGACCTAAAATTGGTTTGTTAATGTTTTCAAACTCAGGCATCATTACGAACAATTTATCAACATCAAAATCCGCACCTGTTCTGTGGATTACATCTGCAGGTAATACAATTACACCCCCTTGTTGTGGACTAGTAAATCCAACTACTTTAATAATAGGGAAAGAGTATTTAGCTTCTGTAGGAATTCTAAATCCAATTGCCTCTAATAGTTCTGGAGTTTCTTTTTGTATTTTTTGAAAATCTACTTCACCATCTGCATTAGTAGGGAAATATTCTCTAGACCACCAAGGCATTAAAGCTTCCATGTATTCTACAACTTCTCCATTCTCAGTTTTTTTGGAAGTAACCTTAAGTTGATCAGAAAAAGTAAAATCAGATACTTGTACAAATGATCCACCTTTAATTCTTTGCTTAGTAATATTATTTCTAAATACAGAACTAAGTAATGACTCTATCTTATTAGATAATAATGGGAAGAATAGAGGTAAAGCAAACTCTTCACCATGAAGTTCTACTGCTTTAGTATACTTAGGAGTAAGACCTCTATCATCAATTTCTCTTTGAATTAAGTCTCTAATCTTCTTCATGTTTCTAGACCCATCTGGGTTATAGAACATTGACATTACTTCTCCATAAGACTCATTAATATTACCTGTAATAGCAGCCTGATATAATTTTATAACCTTTCTTCCTGATATAGGAGTATCAGAAATTTCAGGTATATTATACATTGTATTAGGGTCAATATTAGAGATAGCTAACTTCCTAATCTGAGTACCAAATAGTACTGTAGTATCAATATGGTGTTCAGGAACATTCAACTGAATTCTGTAATCAGAATTGTTTAATACCTCAGCACTCTCCTTTACAGAATCTATGTTATCATTGTTAATCTCATCAAATTTAATAAGATTTCTACCCCCTACTTTTACAGCAGACTCAAATTGAATACTATCAACTTTGTTATCTCCTTCAAATAGATCAAGCATCTTTTGTATTCTAGCTTTGTCTTTTTCAGATTCAGCTAAATCTAACATTTGAGGAATAACTACAAATTCAGAGTTTTTATTCTGGATAGGAACCATAGTATTAGTAGCCTGATCTAACCTTTTACCATAAACAAATGGCTTAATAGGCTGTAAAACTAATGATAATTCTTTAGCGTCAAGCTTTTTACCAGTCTTGATTTTCTTATAAGTATTCTCATGTTCATCAGTCCATAGACCTGCACCTTCAAAAATACTTTTGTATCTATCAATTGAAATATATGCCTGACCATCACCTTGTGTAATACCAGTAAATGAAGTAGCTAAAGCTAATCCTTCTTTGTCATCTTTAAGGATTCTCTTATACATCTCTATGAACTTACTATCTACATTCTCATCTTGTAAGAAAACACTTTTATAAGTTGGACCAGTAGCAGCTAAGTCTAGTAGGTTACCAGGGTTAGCAATTTGTTTATTTCTTTTTGCTAAGTTAACCTGGTTTTTATAAAATGCAGTATCCCCTGAGAATAACTGTAACATATTAGTGTTAGCCAAGAAAGAGTTATACACATAACTTTCTACAAAACCATTAATATCTTGTATAGTCTTAGGAAGTATATGAGCACCACTTTGGAATTTAATACTAAACTGTTCCATAGTATCAAGAATCTCATTAACTTCTTTACCTAAGATATTCTTTTTAATATGCTCTCTAACTTGTTCTCTAGTAAGCCCTTCAGCACCTACAATGTAGTGATACTGTAAACCTTTAGCTGTTGCTAATTGCTCTTCTAGAGAAAGTCTACCGTCCCTATTAATATGATAGTTCTCAATAAATCTATCAGGAGAAAGAGTCTGTTGTTCGTTTTTAACTTTTTCAATTCTAGCAGTCTCTTGATCATATACATCCATTAAAGAATCTAACACTTCTTCATTAGAGTATTTCTTAAACTGCACAATAGGTAACTGAGCAGCATCTGCAAGAATAGGCATTGTATATTTAGCTACTTCCTTATTCTCAACTCCTTCAGCACTTTCATTGTGAAAAAGAACTAAGTCAACTATCATTCTTTCTTTAGGAGAAAGTCTAGTATACTTTTTACCAGCTTCCCCAGTGTCATCTCTAAGACCATCTAATACAGTGTACCCAAATAAATCTCTATTCTCTTTAGACTTCTTAAGCTCTTTAAGCCATTTATGCTTTTTGTAAAACGGATCTGTAGTATATTGATTAATAATATCTTTATACTTACTAGAGTTCTTAAGTGCATTAATTAACATGCTAAAGTGATTAGGCACAACATTAGCAAATTGTTGTTTACCTTCAGCATTCATATATGCACTTTCATATAAATCCATTCTAGCATTAACCCCCATTTGTATAAATGGCGCAAGTCCTTGAGACTCAGCATCTTTACCTTGTGCAAATGGATTTTTACCCTGCTTGATTTTATTAGCTACAGTATTAAATAAACCTACTGGTCCATCAAATGTACTAATAAAAGACTTAGGATTAGACTCATACTCATTACGTAAAGTTCTTTGGTTAAGTATAATACCTACCTTAGCAAGTTCTTCACTTAAAGCTTTTGCTCTACTGTATGAAAGAGTGTCCTCATTAGATATTTTTATCTTAGATATCTGCTTTTCAATATTGTCAAATATTTGCTGAGCTTTCTCTGGAGTAAGCTTTTGGAAATCTTGATTATAAATATAAGCGGCATTCCACTCATTTCTGATTATTTTATCAGGAGAGTTTCTATTAGAGTCAAATATTTTATAAGAAGTTCTACCATCTTCATCAGACTCTTGTCTAAGCATAGTAGCATTATTCAAAGTTGTAGCCAGTGAATGGAAGAATGCAGATCTAAATCTTTTATCTTGTTCCATCTTATCAGCAATTACTTCATAGTAAGGCTTAATCTTAGAGTTTTTTCTAAGGTAATCAATCATTTCCTCACTAGAAGATAAAGTAGTTAACTTATGTTTTAAATCATTAAATACTTTATCAAATCTTAGTCTCTTGTTAAATCCTAAACTATCTGTAGCTACTTGCTTAACCCCTTTATCATCTACAAAGATATCAAAGAATTTAGATAATTCATGCTTGATATAAAAAGAAGCTGTATCTTTTAATGAAGTCTCAGCTCTAGCTTTTTGCCACCACTCAAAGTTGTAACCATCTTCAAAGCTATACTCTTCATTAATATCTTCTATATTACTATCAGACTTTCTTACTTTACCTCCTTTGATTTTAATATTATACCTAGCTAAATCTTTAATAGCCAAAGAAACCAAAGGTCCTAATTCAATCTTACCAGTTTTCTTATTGAAGAACTGATCATTTAGAATATCTAGTTGTGCCCATCTATGCTCTAATAAATCTGGAGATTCATTAATTGCATTCTCATACATTTCAGGATTCTCTCTGTAATGTTTAGTCTGTTTTATCTTATTCCAATCATAGTTATTCTCACCAATAATAGAATACATCTTAAATGAAGGGAAAATATAATCCTGGAAGAAACTAGCATATATAGCATTTATCCCTTGGAATACTACTTCTTGACCATCAGCATATTTAAATTTAAACCTAGCTTCGTTGATAGCTTCAGAAACACTTCCATAGTCATAAGTCTGAATAAGGTGATCAATAGTATCTAATACCAAAGAGTTAAGCATATCAATTCTTTCTCTTTTGTCCTTAGCATTAAGACCATCAATCATACTATATCTAGTACCCTTAAATGAACCTTTAATTCTTTTGTTAGAGTATTTACCATTATTCATTCTTTCAAATACTTCTGAAAGAGTATATGTATCTCTACCTATTATAGACTTAATAAAGTTCCATAATCTTTGGAATACATTTTTAGTAGAAGGCTTAATACCTTCAGGCATAACACCAGAAACTTGGTATTCCTGGAACTTATCTGACATCCACTCTTCTAGAGTAAGGTCATCTGAAATTCCTGTCTCAGCTTGAGCCTCAGCATATAGCTTAAGTTTCTGATTATCAGTAAGATATAAGTTAAATACTGCGTGGAATGCCTCATGGTAAACAGTACCTACACCTGCATTCTCAGCTATAAACATAGCGGCATCTTGGAATACCCCCCAAGCATATTTACCCCCATTATTGAAGATTGTATGCATGTCATCTAAGACTGTCATAGGAACTTGAGGTAAGTTCTTTCTTAACCAAGACTGCTCTTTTTCTCTATCCCAAGTACCCTCAAATCTATTATCAGGCATCTTGAATAGGTTAGGCTTACCAAAGTTAAGACCTTTACCTCCTCCCATATTAATACTACTCTCAATATTTTCTACAGAAGAGGAGCTCTCAATAACAGAAGTATCAGTATTAACCTCTTCTTGAGTTGCTTTTTGTTCTTCACTTTCTAAATTAAATTGACCAAATCCTCCAGAGAATTTAGCTTTACCAGCATCTTCCCTTTCTTTTTCCTCTATAAGTCTTTTATTAACATAAGCTGCAGTATCACCATCTTCCATTAATGCTATCTGGTAATCACTTAGTTGTTTACCATACTTATACTTTTGTACAATATCATTGATAACATTTTCAGCATTAGCATTTTCTTTGATCCATTTTTTGAACCCTTTGTTTGACCAATCATTATAATCGTGATCTGAAATAGCTTCAACTGAAATAGTTTCTGTAGATGAAGTTACACTAACTGCTGGTTTAGCTCCAATCTCTTGGAAACCATTAACAGTCACTGTAGGAGAATGTATAGGAGTTTTACTATCTAATGTAGTAGTAATCTTATCACCATCAATCTCTGAGTTATAAGAACCAATGTTTGTCTTCTTATAATTAACCTGAGATCTTCTCTTCATTATATATTCCTTAAGCTCTGTAGAATCCATAGAGTTAGAGAAGGTATTATCCTTTTGTCTAATCATCCATTTCTTATCTCCCTGAGCATATTGGTCAGGCATAATATCTAAGTATACTATCTCATTAATAGGCTCTTTATAGTCTTTAATAAACTCTGCAATTGCTTTATGTTTAATTACATCAGGTGATTTTCCTTCTTGTGCAAGTGCATTAGATGTGCTTATTAACTGATCCCATGCCTCAGCTAGAGAAGCTACAATTTCATCAGCTTCTTTTTCTGTAACAAATCTAGTATTAGCTGGAATAGGTAAATACTCCCCATTAGCAGATTCTACTAGGAAATACACACCTCCTGGGGTTAATCCTTTAACTGCTCTAGGTTGAATATTCTTAGTATTGTTATTAATATGCAAACCTACTTCACCGTCAATATTCTTAGCTACAGCAAGTATTACTTCACCATCAGTTACAGTACTAATCTTACCTCCTTCTTTAGTTGGGTGCATGTTAATTCTTCCTGTACCAACTCTACCTACTTTAGAAGTATATGGTAAATCTACATATTTATCAGAACTAGCTACAGAATTATCTTTGTTTAGGTAATTACCATCCTTCAATAGCTTGTATACTGCTTTCCTAAAATCTACTAGCTCTTTAGATTTTTTAGTCCATTCAGTATCTGCAAGATATTTCTCTTGTTTCTTTTTGTTAGGTATGCCAGGAACAGCTCCTAATACTTTAGGCTCCCCATTCTTATCTAGAGTATATGCAGTAATCCTAAAATTCTCCATATAATTCTCATCAGTAGTACCTACAAGATTTTGATTATGGTAACTATCTTTAGATAGGCTTTCTAAGTCAATTCTAAACCTAACTTCTTGATTCTTTTTAATCTCACCTGACTTAATATACTCCCAGTCAATTCCCATGAAGTTAACAGCCTTTTTAAGTAGCCCATCATTATCTCTAGGGAATACCCATCTTTCTGTCTGTTCATCCCATTCCCATTCATATTCTTGACTATCTAATCTCTGGGGTTCTAGAGTATTCTCATTAAAGTAGTTACCTTTTATTTCTTCAGGCTCTACAGTCTCATCCTCTTGATCATACGCAGGGTTAGGTGGATTCTCTTGCTCAAATTTATCCTGTATCTTATCAGAAATGTCAGCAAAGAATTCTTCAATCAATGTTCTCTTAGCAGCATCTACTTCTTCTGCCTCATACTGAGCTTGTACCCATTCTGCAAATTCAACTGGATTATCTATGATAGCCTCACTAATCTGATTATGAGGTCTCTTTTCATTGTGGAATTTAAGGAATTCTTTTGATTCTACATCAAATAGAGCAGGGCTCTTTGTATACCTTTCCATTAAACTTTTAAATGGGGTATCAGGATTAAACCTATTCCTAGTTCTTTGTTTTTTAGCTCCTTCCTGTATAGAGCTATTTACACCTTTAAGTGATGCGTTACCCCCTAAACCAGCTTCTCCTTTATGCTTAGCTAAATCTAAATCAGCCTTGTTCTTTGCATTCTTAGCTAACTCAACAGCTTTCTCAGCATCTGCCTGTGATAATTCTTGATCCAAAGCTTCTTCAGCAGCATTAACTAATTTAGACATATTAGCAATACCTTCTGGAGTAGCAAGGTAATCATAGAACTTAGCGTATGATTCTCTCCTATTTTTAAGTTTAGCTACGTCCTCAAGGATACTCATCATTTCTCCTTTATTGATAATAGCTTTAGAAGGATTAGCAGCAGAATAAGCTTCTACCTTTGCTTTAGCTAATTCCATAAATGCAGTTTGGTCAACCCCAATCTGAGCATCTACAAAATCACCTTTGATTTCTCTAAGATCTTCAATATCAACTTCTTCAGCAGTTTCTAATAAGTCCTTATACTTTTGCTTATTAATTCTATCTTCTTTTAAAAGCTGATCTCTAAGAGCAGCATCTTCTTTAGATAGCTTACCTTCTCTTTTTTCTTTCCTAGCTAGACCACTTAGCTTACCTAATTTAGCATAGTCTCTAGACTGTATAGCCATTTGGTCAATCTCTTCTTGAGAGAAGTTAGAAATCTCAGTAAGTCTATCAACTAACTCTTGCTCTCTAATATCTACATTCTGTAAAGTAGAAGCAGCATGCACTAAGTAAGGCTTAGCTCTTTCCCCAGCAGCCTCTAATTGAGCCTTATTAATTTTATTACCCTCCTTATCTTTCCTAAGTCTTAAGTTGTACTCAAGAATCTGATCTACAGCTTTTAAGTTTTCTTCAATGGATTCTACAAATGTTTCTGCT
>CAZNER010000034.1:0-20571 GCA_964572065.1 uncultured Candidatus Saccharibacteria bacterium | reverse complement strand
TATAATAAAGGAATTGAATATCATATGATATAATTAAGAAATAAATTTGATTAAATGAACTATGTTTACGTTAGATCCAATATATTTACTTATATCGATACCTGCGGTATTATTAACTTTTGGTGCTCAATTATTTGTAAGATATTATTATTCAAAATATTCGAAAATTATAAATTATAATAGACTAAACGGATTAGAAACAGTTGAAAAAATAGCTAGGGAACATGATATTAATATTAAAGTTAATATATCACTTAATGACTTATCAGATAATTATAATCCAATTAATGGAACTTTAACTCTATCTGAGAAGGTGGCAAGAACTCCAACAGTATCATCTGTAGGTATAGCTGCTCATGAAATGGGTCATGTTTTGCAACATAAAAATGGATTTATTTTAATAGTAATAAGGAATATTATAACACCGATAGTGAATATTGGTTCAACTTTGGGATATTTTTTATTTATAGTAGGTTTACCTCTTCAGTTATTTAATATGGTTATTTTAGGAATTATCTTATTTTCATTATCAACATTATTTACAATTATTACTCTTCCAATCGAGATTGATGCTAGTGTTAAAGCATTAAGAATACTTAGAAGTTTAAATATTGTTAATGAAAAAGAAGTAGGCGGGGTAAAGAAAGTATTAACTGCAGCAGCTTTAACATATTTAGCAGCTGTAATGCAGTCATTATCCTCATTATTGTATTATATCCTTAGAGCCTTTAACGTAAAGAAAAAGGATTAGAAAATATTAACCAATCAATAAGCCGAATTCTGTAGCCTTAATAATTTAAGGCGATGATCATTTATCTATATTAATTTCAATAAATTAATATCTTTGTGATTTATACACAAAGTGCGGCAAATTTTCTGCCTTGCTGTAGATAGGGGTTACCTTGCTCATTTAGATTACTCTAAATGACGGTAGTCTCTTACACTACCTTTTCAACCTTACTATACTTCGCTAAAGCTTCGTATAGCGGTATGTTTCTGTGGCCCACCTCCGATAAAGCTAAGATGAATAAATCCACATAGCTTAACGAAAGCCTCTATTTATTCTTCAAGAACTATAGGGTTTTATCCCAGAGATCACTCCCTGCCTATTTTCATAGGTATCTATCATGTCAGTATGATATTGTTAAATATCTTACAAACAGTCCGGACTTTCCTCCATGTAAAATAACAAATGTTTCATTACATGGCGATCATCTAGATTGGTTAATGATATATTATAACATAAAAAGGTACTTTTTTCATGATATTAAAGTATTGATATAACAGGGAATTCTTTATTATTCGGAGATTGTTGTTAATGCTACGTTTAAAGTTGTATATCCTCTTTCCAATTCTGCTTTTAAAAAAGGTGGCAAAGGACCACTTCCGTTTCTTGAGTGAATATATCTTTCTAATTCTTGTCTTTTTCCTCCTAGGTATTCAAAACGGTTCATATCTGGAGGTTTATTTGCTACAAGAAATCTAGCTGCTCTTTCTGTTGATTGTATTTGAAATTTTAATTTATTAATGATTTCAAATGATTCTTCACTTAATAATTCTTTGAATTGTAACTCAAGCATAAAGAAATTTCTCTGATTTAACAATGAAAGGCAAGAAAGAAATTGATTATAATCATGTTCAAGCCAAACTAATGATAATGATATAACTATTCTTTTAAGCTTTAAATCGTTTATTGATTCTGCATTTTCAAATAATCTTTCCGCTTCTCTACTAACTTGAGTATACATATCAAGATTTGATAAATTTATTATATATGTTAATCTTTCTACATTCTTTCTAATTCTATCGATATGTTCCTGTTTAATATGAAATGAATTATACAAATCTAAAACATCAAGTAATTCTAATGCTCTATCACTTAATTCTTTTTCTATTTCTAGAAAGAATCTATTCGGTGTATATTCCAAGCATTGTTGTAAATCTGAGAACCCTTCATAACCGTTTTCATAGATAGATAAAACTGAAGCTACTACGATTTTTGCTAGCTTCCTTTGTTTCGTAGTTACCGAATCATATGATAAATAAGCCAGTTCTCTAGCAAGAAAATCATAAACATCTATAGATTTATCTAGCTCAGTGATTTTAGAACTAAGTTTTCCAATTGATTCGTATATATCTCCGATATCACATGGATGAAGGGAGATTTCTTGGGGGCTAAGGGTGTCTATAATTAATTGTCCGTTGAGACTTAGTGTTCTAAAAGCTCTATCAATGAATAGATCGGGATAATGTCTCATTAATCCTATATTATTTACTAGATTGGAGTAACCTTGTTCATAATGCAATAATACTGTTGATATTACCATCTGAGCCATTTTTAATTGGTTTGGAGGTAGATCGCATTTCTTTGCCATAACAGCTTGAATATGAAGATAGCAGTATACGTCAGCTGGATCGCTAATATCTTGGATATGTTTTACGATTAAACGAACAGCATTATGGGCTCTTTGGTAATCTTCAGTTGTGTATTCTGTTTGGGTTTCAGACATGTTTATGGATTACTAAATTGTGGTACAAATTTTCCTACTAATGTAGTAAATATTCCATTTGCTCTGTTTGGAGTCAAATCTCCCTGTTGTAGTCTTCTAATAATCTCTCTTGCTAAATGAACTAAGGTGACAGCAAATGAATGTCTAGGATTCTGTTGTCTAGCAAATTCATTTAATTCTAAATCAGTTGTGGTAAATCTCTGTCCTGGTTGTACACATAAAGGATTTATCTGGTTACCTGAAATTGCAGTAAGTCTTGAACTTGTATAAATATTATCTAGGTCATCTAATATAGATTGTGATTGTACAGTCAATCGGTCATATGCTTTAGATACAAACATTTCAGGGTCTCTCTCAAATAGCCTAGTAAATAATTTTATATGTCTTGTATCAAATTCTTGTTGTATTAAAAATAATGTTAGAACTATCTTTCGTAGTCTATATTGTTCGTAATTAGAAAAGAGATTATGATTTTCAAGAAATAAATGTTCTCTTAATGCTTGAAATACTTTCTTTCTAGATACTGTATTTAAGGCTCTTGATAGTATAATATTTAGTATTCCTAGTTCTTCATATACTAATGATTGTTCATATATGTTTTCAGTTATTGGTTCATCTTCTGCTTTATCTTGGCGTATTTTTGTAAGCAAATATGATGTTGATGCTATACCTTCAATACTTTGAAGTACTTTGCGTCCTTTAGAGCTTAAGTGTTTTTTAGCTTCTATATAGAATTGAATTGCATCTTCTTTGAATAATTTCGAAAATTTTTCATATCTTCTAGGACCAAGTTCTTTCAAAACTAAAACTAAAGTACAGGAAAACATAGATTTAGTAAATTCATAGGCACCCAAGCCGCTTTGTAGTGCTAAATTTATTCGGAAATGTATATATTTGTAAATATCTTCAGGATTACGTAATTGATTTACGTTTTTAAGAAGTGTTTTAGCTTCATCGTATATATCAGAGTATCCCTGTGGTCCTAATAATGGGTCTAAAGATCTTGCCCATCTTATTGATGATTCAGCACTATTAACTTCAGATAAAAAGGCTTGAGATTTATGATTTAGTGTCCTTTGAGCAGCAGCGAAAAATTTATCAGGATCTTTTTTCATTAATTCATATTTATCTAATATGTGTTCTGATCCTCTATCATAGGCTAGTAAAACAAGTGTATAAGTGAATTTTAGTCTTCTAAAACCTTCTAAATCAAGTCGGGATGCAGAAGTAAATTGGGGTTTATGACTGTTATAATGTTCATAAAGTTCTTTGAAAAAGCGTTCTCTATCACTGCCACAATTTTTCATTTCTACAAATAATGATTTGGCAGTCTCCTTGTCAATAACGTCTGTTTGTTGCATTGACGCTGTTTCTACCATTTGTTGATTATATCATGTTATAGGACAAGTATCAATATTATAGGATATGTAGATGATATATATCAGGTTAATAATATTTTACAATTAAGACTATCTTGTGTAGAATTTATAGCAATTAATTAATACTATTATTATTATGGTTAGAACAAGATTTGCTCCAAGTCCGACAGGTTTTATGCATATTGGAGGTATTCGAACAGCTTTATACAGCTATGCTCTTGCAAAGAGAAATAACGGTAAATTTATTCTTAGAATTGAGGATACAGATAAAAAAAGAGAAATCGATGAGGGAATTGGAGATATAATTAGAGGATTAAAAGTTTTTGGATTAAATTATGATGAAGGACCAAATAAGGGGGGAGATTATGGACCATATATACAATCAAAAAGGTTAGATATTTATAAGAAGAAAGCTGAGGAGCTTGTTGATAAGGGAAAGGCATATTATTGTTTTTGTTCAAAAAAAAGATTAGAGAAGGTTAGAAAGAAACAGCAGAAGGAGGGTAAACAACCAATGTATGATAGAAAATGCAGAGATATAGATATAAAGGAAGCAAAGGAAAGGATAAGAAATGGTGAAAATTATGTTATTAGATTAAAAATACCAAATGGTAGAAATTTAGAGATTAACGATAAATTGATGGGAAGAATTACTTGGAATAGTGATGATGTCGATGATCAGGTTTTATTAAAAAGTGATGGTTATCCTACATATCATTTAGCTGTGGTAGTAGATGATGTGTTAATGAAGATTTCTCATATTACAAGAGGTATTGAGTGGCTGGCAAGTGTACCGAAACATATATTATTATATGAAGCTTTTGGTTATAAATTTCCAATTACAGCACATATGCCTGTTATATTGGATCCCGATGGAGGTAAATTGTCAAAAAGGAAAGGTGTAGTATCAGTTAGAGATTTTTTAAAACAGGGATATTTACCTGAGGCATTATTAAATTTTTTAATGCTTCTAGGATGGTCTCCTGATGATGATAGAGAATTTTTTTCATTAAAAGAGTTTGTAAAAGAGTTCAGTTTAGAAAGATTAAATAAAGCAAGTCCAGTATTCAATAGACAGAAACTGATATGGTTTAATGGAGAGTATATTAGAAATTATTCTAAGAAATTGTTCACTAAAAAAGTAAGAGAATGGGTTAAAAAATATTGTGAAGATAAGGAAATGGTTAAGAATACATCTAATGATGAAAAGTTAATAAATAAACTGGCATTGATACAGGAAAGAGTTTCTTTATTAAGTGAAGTTGTAGATTCAATAAGATTTTTTTATAAAAGATTAGAAGTCCCTAAGATCAAAAGTATTAAAGGGGTGAAGAGATATGAAAGTACAGACTATAAAAATGCTATAAATGATTATACAGATATAATAACAAGCTACGATTCTGATACAGAAAATTGGGAACATAAGGTTTGGGAGAGTGATATTAGAAAGTTATCTGATAAATACAAATGGAGACATGGAGATATGTTTATGTTAATTAGATTAGTTATATGTGGAAGTCCGGTCTCACCCCCATTATTTGAGTCACTAATTATACTATCAAAGGACGAAGTACTAGTTAGATTAAATGATTTTATTAGTGAAAATTAAGATTATATTTTACTGCCAATAAATTGTTTAAGAAAAAGACTATTAAAATATTTTTTTTAATTACTGTATTTTTGTGTATTTATCAAAAGAAGGTTTATGCTAACTTTTATGCTGAAAGTGAATACAAAATAAATATTGATGTTTTATCTAATAAAGAAGCGGTAGTTGAATACGATGTGCATTTAGTTAATCAAGGAGAAGGTTTTTATATAAGGGATTATTCGATTCTATCTGGACATACAGATATGATGAATATTGAGGTAGAGGAGAATGGAGAACCAGTTAATTTTAAAAAGGAGTATATGAATGATAGGGTTAGGATAAGGATAAGTTTAAATAAGCAGTTGGTCTCAAAAGGCGATGATACTAATCTAAAATTAAAATACAATACTCAACAGCTGTTAAAAGGAGAAGGATTAATAGATAAATTATATATACCACCAGTACAGACAGAAGAAGATACAGAGAGGGTGAATTTTTCTGTAAATATATCGGAAGAAATCGGAGATCCAAGTTATATTTCTTTAAGTGATGATGAATTTGAGAATAAAGAGAATTTCAAAAGTATAAGTTATTCACAAGATGACTTACCTTTCGGGTTGGTGATGATTTTTGGTGATGCTCAGCAGTATGAATTTACTTATAATTATGAATTAAATAATGATTCAGATGAAAGGAAGATCTTTACTATAACATTACCTTGTGATACTTCATATCAAAAAGCAAATTTTCTAAATACAGATCCTATACCAAATAGATTGTTTACTGATAAAGAAGGTAATAATATAGTTGAATATATAATAGATGCAGGTAAGAAAATGGAAGTAAAAATAGGGGGATATATATATATGAACAAAAGTGAAGAAACAGATCAGTTAAAAACAGAAGAGATTAGTGAATTTTTAAAAGACACTGAAATATGGAATTTTAATAATGACGAAGTGGATGAAGTTGTTGATAAGATTACTAGGGAAGATTATTCGAATTATGAAAATGCAAAGTTTATTTATGATTACATTCTTGCAAATTATAAGTATCGGGGATCACAGTCGAGTGATAGAATAGATGTCAGAGAAATTATAAATAGTGACAGAGATTTATCATGTGAAAATTATGCTGATTTATTCGTTGGTTTATCCAGAAAAGCAGGTATTCCTTCCAGATTAGTTGTAGGTTTTATAGATATAGAAGGAGAATTAAATAACTTTCATTATTGGTCGGAGTTTTATGATATTAAGAGAAATAGATGGGTTATTGTTGATCCATGTCTATCAGATGTATTTTTATACGAACAATTTGATGAGTATGATTTAAGTAGGATTGTTTTGGGTTATAGAGGTTTATCGGATAGTTTTCCTCGAGTTATCAATCCCTTAAAGAAGATTCAAGGGTTAGAAGTTAATAATTTGGAGATAAAACCATCTAGTTATAAGTACGATATTGATAGACAAAATATAGAATTTGACTACCAAGTAGGGGACTCTGATATTTTCTTTAATAGTTTTCCTTTAACATTGGTAATAAAGAATAATTCTCAAAATATTTTTCGAATAGAAGATGTTAAGTTTGATAATTTTGAAGTGAATATGAGAGAAGAGCATATTAATGGGGATTATCTCGAGGCGGTTTTCCCAGGACAATTAGCTAAAATATCTATTGATATCTCGAATTTAAATGATAATTCAGTAGAAAGAATAGAAAATTATAATGTTGAGGTAACTGGGAAATATGGAGATAATAATTTTTTTGAGAATTTTCAGTTTGATGTAAAGAAGCCTTTATCGTTTTATCACATTTTATCTTGGTTTTTTGCCTTACTTACATCGGTAGTTTTTTTAATGATATTTTTAATTACTTATAGAAGATTAAAAAATATTTCTTTTAGGAAAAAACCGAAATATAAATATAAATTCAGAAAATCGAAGATGGGATGTATAAATGTTCCTGTTTCATTAAGTTAAATATAATTATGATTTAGCAGTAATTTATTGTATTTGCTTGAATATTTATGATATTCCTGCTTTAATAATATTTAATAACTTGTTAATTTAGTTGTAACTTGGAAAAGGTATTTGTTCGTGAAATACTGCTTATTTTATTTTTCGCCTTAGCTGGTGGATATATTGCGTTGAAACTTAAACAGCCTGCTTTAATAGGATATTTAATTGGAGGTTTGTTTTTATCAGTGCCTTTGTTTTCTAAATATATAGATTTTGATGTATCAAGGAATGTTGCTCAAATTGGAATTGCTCTTCTTTTATTTACAACTGGATTAGAATTTTCTATAACAAAATTGTTATCGATTAAATTTACGGTAATTATAAGTGTGTTTGTTCAAGCTTTTTTGTTTATAATTTTTTCTACTTTCATTTTCTCAAAATTGTATTTTTCGAATTATCAAGGTTTGTTTTTAGCAGCTGCTTTTTCAAATAGTGCAACTATAGTTGTTTTACATATAATAGATAAGAGTGAAGATATAGATATAAACATTACGAATAATATAATACAGTGGATGATTTTACAGGATATAGTTATGGTGATTGTCGCGGCAGTAGTTAATACTATATCTCAAAGTGGAATCATCGAAATATATGGTATTGTCGAATCATTAGCAAAAAGCTTTGCATTTATTTGTGCTGCAATTTTATTAGGAAAGAGCGTGATACCATTCGTTTTTGAATCTGTTTCTAAACTTAAATCATTTGAAATACTTCTAATACTATCGTTTGTATTTTGTATGTTAATTGCTTATTTAGCTGAATTAATAGGTTTATCATATACATTGGGAGCTTTTCTAGCAGGAATTATGATATCTGAAAGTTTTGTAAATCATGAAATAATTTCGGAAATAAAACCCTTAAGAGATATTTTCTCAGTACTATTTTATGTGACTTTAGGGACATTATTGTCATTTGAATTCTTTATAGGAAATATATTTAAGATATCTGTAGTTTTAATAGTTTTGTTAATATTAAAGTTCATAACGACTTTTATTGTAATTTTAATATTTAAGAAACAAACACGTACTGCTTTTCTTTTAAGTCTGATTTTAAATCAGGGAGGGGAATTTACATTTATATTGTCACAAATAGGTCTTGAAAATAATTGGATAGATAAGGAGTTTTATTCTATTAACATTATTGTAAGTATCTTGTCAATATTGTTAAGTCCAATATTAATACCTAGAGCTAATGACTGGTATTATAAGATTCGTAAATATATTAGAGATAAAAGTCCTAAATTATATAGGTTTATTTTTGTTAAATTAGATAGTATTGTAGATATCGATCAACCAGAAATTACTAATCATGTGGTTATTTGTGGCTTTGGTAGAGTAGGAACTTATGTTGGGAGGGCTCTTGAAAGGACAAATATTCCTTATATTGTAATAGATTCTGATACTGATACTGTTGATTATTGTAAGCAAAGAGGTATCAAAATTGTATTTGGTGATGCTTCAAATATTGATGTTTTAGAAAAGGCGGATATTGAGAGAGCAGTTGCATTAGTAATTGCGTTACCCGAGGAAGCTGCATGTGAAATAATTGCATCGAATTCAAGAGCTTTAAATCCAAAGATAAAAGTTGTAGCAAGAAGTCATGTTCCAGAAGAAGATAGAAGATTGAAAGTCAAAGGTGTTACAGTAACAGTTGAGCCTGAATTTGAAGCTGCTGTATCTATATCAAAGAAGATATTGAATTATTTCGGGAAGAAGGAGCTAGATGTAACTAATTATTTAAAGAAATCGAGGAGAAGGAAAAGGAGTAAAATTGGGAATAATAAAAATGAATAGTTTATGAATTAGAGTAATTAGACACATTTCTAATGATTTTATTATTTTAGTTTGACACTCTAAGTATTTTTATTATAATAAAAATAGCAGTGTATTATTGTTTTTAATAATATAGTACACTTAAATATATTTAAAAACTGCCATATGTCAAAAGTAATCAAAGATATAATTATTCCATTTTCAAAATTAGGAGATGTTGAGGTTGAATTTATTGGTTTGAAAGCTGCTAATCTTGGAGTGCTTGTGTCTAAGCGTATCCCTGTTCCCAATGGATTTGTAATAACTACCGATGCCTTTGGTAGATATCTTGTAGATAATAAACTGTCTGAATTTATTGATAAAGAGTTATATAATTTAGATCTGTCTGATAGTGTTAGTGTAGAGAGTGTTTCTAAAAAGATTAGAAGCAGCATTTTAAAGTACGATTTGAGTAAAGATTTAAAAAAGGTTATTTCAAGGGCTTATGCCTCTTTATCGGGATTTACAGATACTTATGTAGCAGTTAGGAGTTCTTTGCTTTTTGACAGTATGAAAAGGGATACTTTTTCTGGTGAATATTCTTCATTCTTAAATATAAAGGGGAAAAATGATGTTATTGAAAAGATTAAATGTTGTTGGGCTTCATTATTTACGCCTCAAAATTTGTTTAATTCTTTGAGTATTAAAAAGGATTTATCTTCTTTAAAAATGGCAGTTATAGTTCAAAAGATGATTCAATCCGAAGTTAGTGGAATGCTCTTCTCTATTAATCCAATTGATAATGATGAAACTAAAATTTCAATTGAGGCTGTCTTAGGTTTAGGTGAGGTATTAGCTACAGGTCAACTAGTGCCTGATACATATTTGGTGGGTAAGGGAAAAGAGGAGATTATAGAGAAGAAGATTGTTCCTCAAGAATGGATGATGGTAAGAAAAGGAAGAAGTAAGAAAGGTGAAGATCCTAATGTAAAGGTAAAGGTAAGTGATGTCTGGAAGGTAAGACAAAAACTTGAAAGTAAGTATATTAATAAATTAGTAAAATTAGGCAAAGATATAGAGAAAAAACTTGCAGAGCCACAGGAAATTGAATGGACATATGAAGGTGGTAGAATTTGGATTGTACAAACTAGAGCTATTACAAAGTTAAAAATCGATGAAGGTGAGTCATGGAAGAAAACACCTACATTTGCAGCTTTAAGAGCAAGGGTAGAGTCAGCAGAAGATAAAAGAGTAGATGTACAGAAGGAGAAGAAAGTAAAGAATAATATACAAAAAGCTCCTCAAAAGAGAGAATCAGATAGTAAAAATAAGGATGAAGATAATAAAGTTATATTGTCAGGCGAAGTAACTAATGATGGAATTGTGGCTGGTGCAGTGAAGATTATTAACTCAAAGAAAGATTTAAAAAACATTAAGAAGGGGACTGTTATTGTAGCAGATAAAGTAACATCTGAATTTGAGGGTAAGTTAGATAATGTTATTGCAATTATTACTGATGTACGAAATAAGGATTCTTATGAGACTATAATGGCAAAGGGGCTAGGTATCCCATGTGTAGTTAATACTAATATTGCTACTAAAGTATTAAGGAATAATGAACTTATTACAGTTGATGGAAGCCGTGGTGATATCATTACAGGTGCTACAAGGGAAGCTTTGATTGAAATTGAGAAAATGATAAGTAAAAATGTGAAAGAAGAAAAAGAATCGGGAGATAAAAAGGAAAAAAAGAGACATGAAAAGGTTGACAAGAAAGTTAAAGAGGTTAAAAAGACTGCAACAAAAATTTTTATAGATTTAGATGAACTCAATAGATCTCCATCTTTAGTTGATAAAAATATTGATGGAGTAGCTAATGTAAGTCTAAGAGATATCTTTACTGATGAGACTATTCATCCTCAATCTGTACTGAAACGTAAAAAAGATAAAGAAAAGTATATCAATGATATTGTTACGGGAGTATTTAGAGTAGCCAAGTCTTTCGATCCTAGACCGGTTATATATAAATTATCGGATTTATCAACAACAGAATATGCAGAGTTAAAAAGTGGGCATGAAATTGAATCAAGTGAAGAGAATCCATTATTAGGTTATAGAGGTACTTATAGATTAATTTCTAGCTCTGATGAATTAGAACTTGAACTTGAGGCAATTAGGATTATCAGAAATAAAGAAGGTATAAAAAATGTCTGGATCGCAGCACCTTTTGTTAGGACTTATAGAGAAATGAAAGAGCTAAAGAAGCTTTTATCTTCTTTTGGATTTAGAAGATCATCGACATTTAAATTATTATTAACTGTTCAAGTTCCATCGGTTGCTGTGACAATTGATAAGGTATTAGATTTAGGGATAGATGGAGTTGTATTTGATATAGATATGTTGTCTCAGCTTATGCTTGGAGTTGATAAAGCAAATCCGAAGATATCTAAAGAATATAATGGAACTCATAAGTCGGTTTTATGGGCATTAAAAAGAGTTATTAAAGCATGTAATAAAAATAAAGTTCATTCTCAAGTTTATAGTAGGTCAGTTGCTTCTAATCCCGATTTAATAAAAAAGATTGTGGAATTTGGTGCGACCTCTGTTTTAGTAGATTTAGAGATGTTAGATCAAACACGTGATTATATTTATGATGCAGAAAAGAGTTTAATAACGAAGAAAAAGAAATAAATCAAAATCTCTTGTAAAAAATCAATTATTAATTTCAATATTTTTATTACTTGATTTTTAAAATTTAATTATATACTATAAGTGTGATTTCAGATAAGTAACTCATTTCATGCAAACCAAATTTATATTCATAATTGGTGGTGTTATTTCGGGGTTAGGGAAAGGTGTTATAACCGCTTCGATTGGAAATCTTCTTAAAAATTTTGGTTATAAAGTTACTGTTATTAAGATTGATCCGTACCTAAATTCAGATGCTGGGACGATGCGTCCTACAGAACATGGAGAAGTGTGGGTTACAGAAGATGGAGGAGAAATAGATCAAGATTTGGGAAATTATGAGCGATTCTTGGATATTACTTTGTCTAGGGATAATAATATAACTTCTGGAAAAGTTCTATTCAATGTCTTAGAAAAAGAAAGACGAGGGGAATATTTAGGAAAAACTGTAATGTACATTCCTCATGTAACTAACGAGATAAAGAGACAAATAATTAGGATTAGTAAAAAAGATAAGTACGATTTTATACTTATTGAGATAGGTGGAGTAGTAGGCGACTATGAGAATGTTTTATTTTTAAAAGCAGCACAGCTAATCGAAGACAAATATCCAGTTATGTATATTGAGATAGCATATTTGCCAACTCCTAAACATCTTGGAGAAATGAAAACTAAACCTATTCAGCATGCTATAGCAGATCTAGGTTATACTGGTATAAAGCCTGATATGGTAATTGGTCGTGGGGAAACTTTTCTTGATAAACCAAGGATAAAGAAGATATCAGTATCTTGCGGTATACATTTGGATAAGATATTTTCTGCACCAGATGTAGATAATATTTATGAAATGCCATTAATACTGCATAGACAAAAACTTGATGAAAAAATATTAAAAATATTTGATATAAAAAAGAGGAAAAGGATTGATAATAAATGGAAAGATTATATAGAAAGAATTAAGAAATTAAAGAAACAAGTAAGGGTAGCTATTATTGGTAAGTATATAGATTCAGGGAAATTTACATTAAAAGATTCATACATATCTGTAGTTGAGGCAGTTAGGCATGCTTCTTGGCATAATAGAAGAAAGCCAGAATTGATATGGATCAATGCCAAGTCAATTGAAGAAGATAAAAACAGATTAAAAGAATTAGAAAAAGTTGACTGTATTATTGTTCCAGGAGGCTTTGGTACTAGTGGTATAGAGGGGAAAATAATGGCAATAAATTATTGCCGTAAAAATAAAATTCCTTATTTAGGTCTTTGTTTGGGTATGCAGGTGGCTGTTATTGAGTTTGCAAGAAATGAATGTAATTTAAAAGGAGCTAATTCAACTGAAGTAGATGAAAATACAAAGTATCCAGTAATTGATATCATAAAAGAGCAGAGAGAGGCTATTGCTAAGAAAGGGTATGGAGGAACTATGAGATTAGGTTTATGGCCTGCTGATCTAAAAAAAGGAAGTTTAGTTAGGAGATTTTATAATGATAAAAAAAGAGTATATGAGAGACATAGACATAGATATGAGGTAAATCCTAAATATATTGAGAGGATCGAAAAAAAAGGATTGGTGTTTTCTGGATGTTCTCCTGATAAAACCTTAATGGAATTTATTGAACTCCCTAAGAGTGTGCATCCTTTTTTTGTCGCTACGCAATCTCATCCTGAGTTTACAAGCAGACCTATGAAACCAAATCCTCTTTTTGATAATTTAATTAAAGCAGCGATTGATAAAAAATATTAAGAAATTAATAAATTAAATTCTTACAATAAATATTTCTTAATATCCTTAACAATTGGTCCTTATTTGGTTCCACTATGTATTATTTTGAAACCCTCTTCTTCTAAATATCTTCCTAGTTAATTTATTTTAATGCTTTTTCTACGACTGGTACTATTTGTTTCTTTCTTGAGACAACTTTAGGAAGTATCATTAATCCATCTTTAAAGGACGATTCAAAAGCCTTTTCAGTAATTTCTTTCTCAATTTTTGATGGAACTATTAGTGTAGCTTCGGATTTCAATATATCTATAATAAAGAAAAACATTACGTCTAATGATTGTTCTTTTTTGATCTCTCCCATCGTTTTTTCTAATTCTCCTTTAATATCCATTGCATTAGATGGTTTAGTAGTTTCTAATACTGATATCAGTACTTTCTTGGATGACATGTCGAACAATTTACTATCACTAAGTAATATATCTTTCGGACTCATACCAGAAAGATCAGATTTTGCTTTAAACATTTCCTCAGTGTGTTTATCGATATCAATTTTAGCTATTTTAGCTAATTGTACAGCAGCTTTTTTGTCTTGATCAGTAGTGGTTGGGCTAGTGAATTTTAATGTGTCAGAGATAATGGCAGAAAAAAGTATACCTGCTATTGAATCTGGGATATCAGTGTTATTTTCACTTTGCATTTGTTGCCAAATGATAGTTGCTGTACAGGCAATTGGCCTAATTGTTATTTTAATGGGCTTTGGAGTAATTAGACCGCCAGCTAATTTATGATGATCAATGACCTCAATTAAATTAGAATAATTAATATTATCAGGTAGTTCTTCTGGATTATTTGTATCTACAACTATAACCTCATCATTTTCTGTTATATTATCTAAAAACTCCGGTTTTTCGATTTTAAATTTATTTAAAACTAATAAGGTTTCCTTATTTAGTTCCCCTTGAACAAAAGCTTCTGCATCTTTATTTTTTTTATTTTTAAGATACCATGCATAAGCGATTGCTGAACATACTGTATCAGTATCAGGTGATTTATGACCGAAAACTTTAATCATTTTAATTATATTAACAGCTAAAATTATATTGGATATTGGTTAAATTTTATATTAAAAAGAATTTTTAGTAAAATATAATATAAACATATTTCCCTGCCTATTTATAATTTAGAATACTGCTCTTTTATGAAATAGAATGATTACTGGAGCTGAACAAGTTGATAGGAATAATAAGGTTGAATTTTCTCTAAAAAGATTAGGAGAGGAGTATTATGGAATTGGAGAAGATAGAGTACGTTATCAAGTAGTTGTTTCAAAGCCTAATGGAGAAGGTGTAAGTTTTCAAGCTATGATATATGGAGATGAAATCGATTTATTTGAGAATTTTCTTAGACAATTATGTATAGTTGTTGGACAAGGTGGATTTATTTATTTTGTTCCACCACCTGAAGATGACGATGAACTTTACTTTATTGATAATTTTTTATGTTGTCAATTCTATCCTTATTATAGAAGAAGTTATTGGATTATAGTACCTACTGATAAAACAGAAGATTATTATGAAGTATATACTGCTCCAGCTCAAGTATTTTTAATTGATGAAGATGAAAGTTTTATTAATTATATTGGGAGAATGGATGATGTTTTTAATTGTTTAGGTATAGAAACAAGATTTTTACCCATGGAAAGACTTATGAAAGCCCGAGTACTTGAATATAATGGTAAACTTGATGATTTTAAAGGAGGAAGAGATTTTATGCGTTGTTGGATTCATGTCGCATATCAACAAGTAATTTCATTAAGTATTCCATTGAAATATTTTTTATCAGCCATAGAATTATTTATACGCTTTTGTTCTTACTTTGCAACATATGAAAAATTATTTGAACATCCATATTTTAAATGGATAATTAAACAGATAGAAAGAGTCAGAGAGGAAGAATGAATCTTGTATTATTTGGATAAAAACAAGTTAAAGTATTATTTCATCTTAAAGTATTTGTATTGTAATAACTTAAGGCTAGCCAGCCTTTGGAGAGGGAGAGACGGCTTGTCTGTCCTGTCTGCCGAAAGGCATGCGGTAGGCAGGGGATAGAATCCTGTATAACTTGCTTCACAAGTATACAGGACAGGCCCGCGACCTTCCGCCAATGGCGGATGTTCAATCTTAAGTGATATTATAGATTGAAGATGTTAGCATCAAGAATTACATCTAAGAGTTTCCTACCATAGCCGGTTTTAAAGAATTTCTCTCTATTTATAGCACACTTAATACACTTAAATTCTTCATAATAAACAAGTTTCCAAGGTTTATGATTGGAAGTCCAACAAGATATTTTAATATTATGTTCAGATAGTTTTTCATTAATAGATCTTTTAGTATAGCCAATATATCTAATATCATCTTTTAAGCTTTTAAGGACGTAAACATAATATGACATATTTGGGATTTAAAAAAAAAGCGAGAGACGGGGATCGAACCCGCGACCTTCCGCCAATGGCGGACGTTCAAGCTTAAGTGATATTATAGATTGAAGATGTCAGCTTCAAGAATTACATCTAAGAGTTTCCTACCATAACCGGTTTTAAAGAATTTCTCTCTATTTATAGCACACTTAATACACTTAAATTCTTCATAATAAACAAGTTTCCAAGGTTTATGATTGGAAGTCCAACAAGATATTTTAATATTATGTTCAGATAGTTTTTCATTAATAGATCTTTTAGTATAGCCAATATATCTAATATCATCTTTTAAGCTTTTAAGGACGTAAACATAATATGACATATTTGGGATTTAAAAAAAAAGCGAGAGACGGGAATCGAACCCGCGACCTTCTCCTTGGAAGGGAGACGTTCTAGCCAGCTGAACTACTCTCGCAATTAACTGTTTATATATTATATTAATAAATTGATATATTTTCAAAGTTTAAATTGCATTTTTTGTAAAAAAAAGTTATCTTATTGTTAATTACTTAACATTATTATTATTTTAAAAATGAAAGAAAAAGTAATTTCTGAAAGAGTCGTATCAAGAAAAGTTGTTGGTAAAGCAAATCCGATTGCTAGGAAGTTTAGAAATTTGAAGGGAAGTTTTGGGGGTGTCTGTATTGCTCCAGTTATAGTTATTATTGCTCTGGGGCTTTTGTATTATGGAGAAAAATTTCAAAAACAATCAAAAGTAGTAGAGGAGTTAAAATTAGAGGACGCAAGTGAGGTAAAAGCTGACAGCGGTATGCATAAAATGCGAGGTAAACCGACGGTAGTTGAAGCAGTTGAAGTACTTGAAATAGGGGAGGTATTGTACTATTCATATCAAAGACAACAATATCAGGAAGTGGAAGAAACTGAACATGAAACAGTAGAGTATGTAGAAGATGGTGAAGATGTTGAAGAAGAAATTGAAAGAACAAAGTTAGTTGAGAAGTGGGTTGATATGGAATCAAAGAGTGAATGGTCTGAATTTAAATTAGGTGAATACAATGTTAATACTAGTGGAGCGGATCTAAAGTTTAATTTGGCTGAAAAGGAGTATAGGGAAGAAAATGATGAGTATTTTGAATTATCATCTAGTCAAAGCATAACTCCAGAGGTTGGAGATTATAGAATAACGGTAAGTTATTTACCAATAGATACCCAACTTTTAATAGTTGGGGAGATTTCGTCAAATACAATAAAGAAAGGGGAAATGTTAATAATATCTGACAAGACAGATAGTGATTTGATAAGCAGTCTTAAATCTAGTGAGACAGCTTTATATTGGACAATTAAAGGAGTTGCATGGATTTTATTGACGATTGGATTTTTAATGATATTAAATCCGATATTATCTTTAGCTGATTTTATACCAATTGCTGGTAAAGCTGTAAGTTGTGTTGCTAGTATAGCTGCTGGCATAATATCTCTAGGTATAATTGTAGCGATAACTTTTATTATTAAATTCTGGTGGGTGTTATTAATTTTGACAGGAGTTGGAGTTGTTGTATTAATAGTAATATTAGTGATGTTAATGAAAAAGCATAAAGATAAGAAAGAAGATAAGGTAGAAGAGAAGGAATAAATAAAATTTTTTATGATAAACTTTTAAGTCGATTATCGTCGAGTCTTCTTAAATCAAGTTTCTTATTTACTTTGAACATTTTACCGTGGCCAGGAATAATATAATCGGCAATTTTGAAAATTTTTGATCTATTTTTGATTTGAGTTTTAGGATCTTGAGACCATGGTTCCCATGTCCCAGTTTCTTTCCAGTCATTTTCTTTTTCAAATAAATCACCAACTATTGCTACTATACTATCTTTTGTCTTTACTATGACTGAAATACTATGTGAATCATGTCCTGGGGTTGTAATTACTTTAACATTTTCATCAATTGCATATCGTCTATCGAAAAAATCAATGAATAAGTCGTCTTTTATAATATCATTACCAGCAATAAAAGTGGCGTTTGGAAATAAATTTAAATTTCCTATGTGATCAATATCACTGTGAGTGGAAATTACATAATTTACATCCTTTATTTGGATTTTAGCTTCATCAATTTTGTTTATTAGTTTATTTTTAAAAGATGGAACACCTGTATCTACAATTATAATATTCTTATTTTTCTTTTTTATTAAATTACTTTCTGAGATAATAAGGGTAATGGATCCGCACGCTTTTTGAGTAGCGTATCCTTTCCATTCAGAATAACCTGTTAATAGAACTTTGATGGAAGCTAGTGAAGATGATTTTTTAGTAATATAGTTTTTAGGTTGTTTTGACATTATAATTATATTTGAACTAATATATGGAAGTAAAGAAAATTATTAAACTACAAGATGCTGATTTCGATAAAAAGTCAATTCCTTCAATAATTGTGTTTGTAGTTTTGGTTGTTATAGGGATTTTTATGTTTTTTTATTGGAGGTCTAGTAGGGGAATAGGTGAAGAGGAGGAGAAAGTTACCGTCATTGCTACCGTATTCCCAATATATGATATCGCAAAGAATATTGTAGGAGATAATGAATATATTGAAATTGTTCAAATAATTCCAAATAGTACAGATCCAATTGATTATAGTGTTACTGATAGCCAAACAGATGTAATAAAGAATTCTAATGCAGTATTCAAAATAGGGATAGGATATGATGATTGGATTGATAGTCTTGAATTAAGTGATGAAATTGATGTTATAGATTTAAGTGAAAATGTTGAATTAATAGAAAGTGATAAAGTTGAAGTAAGTTATAAAAGTATATGTGAAGAGAATAACGGTAACTGGTTGGAAGATTATTCGGAATGTGAAGGAATCGGTCCAGAAGTATGCGAGAATAATGATGGTGATTATGACGAGTGTGCATCAGCTTGTAGGCATGATGATGATACTGATATGTGTATTCAGGTTTGCATACAATTATGTAAATTTAGTAATGATGTTGAAGATAGTTATAATCCATATTATTGGCATTCAATTGAGAATTCTAAAGTTATAGCAGGTGAAATTTATAAAAAATTGATTGATTTGAAGCCTACTTATAATCCCGAATTATATGAAAACTACTCAGACTATTTTCAACAATTAGATGAGACAAAGACATATATCCAAGATAAAGTAAATCAGCTTAGCACTAATCATATAATTATACTAGATGACTCATTTGCATATTATTTGGATGAATATGGATTAACTAGTTTTGAGATAATAGAATATACAAAAGAAAGTAAAGAGGAGTATCTAAATGTATTAGATGATGCGATGGAAGTAAATGGGACAAATTTAATTTTTAAAGAATTAGAGACGAGCAACGATTTAATTGATTATATTCTGAACAATAGAGAAGTTGAAATAAGAACATTAGATAAAATCGGAGGGAGTAGTGAGGTCCAAAGTTATATAGATTTGATGAAGTACAATATAGATATCATCACCAAAAACTCTGAGGAGGAATAATGTTTGTCATGAAGAAGCACTTTCATAACGCTTTAAACCAAGTTTCCATATAATATGAGATAAACAAAAGAAGAAAACTGTAATAATAGCAGCTTCTATAAACAATTCAATTGTTCCTTTACCTAAAAAGAATTTAGCTGGAATAGTAGAGAATGCTGCTATAGGGAAGAAAGTAAATAGATATTTTAATATTCCTTTGTATATATCAGACGGACGGTCAGCGAGACCTTCAAGTTTATCGGTTAAAGCGAAAAGATTACATATTCTTGGTTTCCAAAATGCAAAAGAGTTGATTATAAATAATAAACAATACATTCCAAAGACACCTAAAAATATTAATATAAATCCATAAAAGAAAGAACTTATATTTACCTGCGGGTTTAATTTAAATGTTTGCAGAAAGATTAGATAAAAGAACATTAATAACCGTGGGATCTGTTGAAATTTAAAATATCTAGTTGAAATTATAAACCTTGTATTTTTAGGTTTAGATAACAGAAAATCTAATTCTCCATTACGGATATACTCAGACAGTTTGTTTGAATTTTGATAAAGTGATAATTTTAATAGAGCATTTGAGAAGCTGAATACTGTTGTGAAAAGTAACATTTCATTTTTATCCCATGAGCCAATTCTATCAACTTGTCCATATATTATAAAGACTGAGAAGTAAGTTAATCCTGTCCAAAGAAAATTTAAAACTGTATATAAAATGAAGTTAATTCTAAATTCTAAATCTCTCATTAGACAATTTGTTATAAATGTTTTGTATAACTTTAGATATTTAAGCATTTTTATTTATGATCCATAAGCTGAATATTTTTTTAAACCTTTTTTCCATATTAAATAAGCAAGCATTGCTAATATAAGTACCCATGCTACTCCAATTATTAGACTTATTAAGTATTCTTTTGAATCCAATTTGTTAAAGATTAGTTCAGCTGGTAATGAATAAGTAAATCTAAA